>JBBRKD010000434.1:0-2700 GCA_038218255.1 Hyphomicrobiales bacterium
TGCCGGTCAGGACGGATCGACCTCGTCGGGTGTTTCGCGCCACAACAGGGCGTGGCGCGCAGGCAAGTGCAGTTTTTGGCACGGAAAGATCAGATCTGGATCGGAGATTTTTGCTTCATTGGCCCGCACGATTTTTCCAAACGCGCTGCCCTTGTCGTAATGGCGCCGCGAGATATCCCACAGCGTGTCGCCGCTTTTGATCACGTAGACGGCAGGCGTGCCGACCTGCCGTCCTGCGCCACGGCAGCTTTTCTGTTTGTGGCTGGTTCGCTCGGTGCGATGACTGCCTGAAGCGCTTGCGAGGGTTGCACGGCGACCGGCTGGCCGTGTCACGATTGCAAGCGCTTGGCTCGCGGCTTTGGTGGCGGCTCTGGCGAGCCGTGCGGCATCAGACGTCTCTCCAGCAGCCGCAACATCAGATGGCGTCGCGTCTGCCGCAGTGCGCCGCGCTGGGCTAGGCCTTACCGATGTTACAGGCGGTTCAGGGGCTGCCTGGGCGGCCTTAATCGGAGGCGAACGCGATGTAGGGCGTTCCGTCTCGGCTACCGTTGCAGGCGTCTTCTCAGGCGTCCTCTCAGCCGACTTCTCATTTGCCTTCTCAGGCGTCGCCGCAACCGCGGGTCTGTCGGGCGCTGGGCTCTGGGCAATCACCGGACGGTCAGCTGGTTTGACCACCTCAGGTGGCGGCGAGATCGGCCGAGCTTGAGGTGCTGACTTGCTTTCGGGTTTTACGATTGCGACCTGCGCAGCTTTTCGACGATCCTCCTCCGCAGCGCGTGCGGCCTCGGCGATCTTCTGACGCTTCTGAGTGGCCGTCTCCTCCAACTCGCGGGCGCGCTGCGCTTGCGTGGCTAGACGTTGTTCCTGCGCCGCACGCTCCTGCTCAATGCGGCGCGCCTCGACTTCTCTCTCAACACGCGCGGTTTGCGTTGCGGTCGGATCCTTGGCCGTTGTCGCTGTCGTTGTCGCTGTCGGCGCTGGCGTCGGGCGGCCCAAACCGAGCAGGTCCCGCACGGCTGCAACGAAGCCCGGTTGTGCTGGAGCCACGTCTGTTGGGCGGGGCGACATGACGTTTTGGGACGCGGTTGCCACCGCATCGGACCCGCGACCTGTCGGGGTTGAGAGGCGTCCCACCACGTCATCTTGGTATTCGCGACCCGCACGCTCAAGCCACGCCCTCACGGACGTCAACAGGTCGTCGACGAAACCTTGAGACCGAGGCTTGGATTGCTGCGTTGCTGGCGGCGTTGCAGATTGTGCGGACGCAACACTGATCTGGCAAACGGCAACGCCGATGACCGCAAGAGCCGTCAGCAGTCTACGACGCATCACATCCGATAGGGCCAGAGGGGGCATGGGCATGTAATCACTCCGTCATCTCAAACTTTTGTAGCACAGCGGCCAGTCTTGTCCTCTTGCGACGATGACCTCACCGGCTGCGCCAAACGCACGGCATTGTCGTCTGCCATCGCGTTACAGGCCATACCCGCGCACTGTGACACTCTCAAATTGGGAACATGCTACGCTGCGGCTGTGATCAACCGCCGGTGATACAATCCGTGGCTGTGGGAAACGATCCGTAATCGCACCAGCCGCTTTCGCCGTTGCCTGAGCTTTTCAAAGGACGCCCATGGCCAAGAAACGACCCGTATCACCAGAGCGCCCGACCACTTCGGCGGCAACGGCACCTTCCGGCCGCGTTGCAACGGTTTGTGTCTATTGCGGCTCAGGTCTTGGGCTCAATCCCAACTACCAAGCTGCCGCCAGGACGCTTGGCCTGGCGCTCGCAAGCAACAACGTGGGTCTCGTGTATGGCGGTGGCGGCCTTGGCCTCATGGGAGAAGTGGCGCGGGCAACCCTGGCACACGGGGGCCACGTCACAGGGATCATCCCGGAGTTTCTGCGCGCGAAAGAGAACGCGCTCGAAGCCGTTTCCGAGTTGATCGTCACGACTGATATGCACGAGCGCAAGCGACTGATGTTTGAAAAATCCGATGCGTTTGTGGCCCTGCCAGGCGGCATCGGCACGCTCGAAGAACTGGTCGAGCAATTGACCTGGGCGCAGCTCGGCCGCCACCGCAAGCCCATCGTCGTCGCCAACATCGACGGCTTCTGGACGCCGTTTCTCCACCTCCTCCAGCATATGAAATCCGATACCTTCATCCGCGCGGGTCTCGACGTCCGTTTCACCGTCGTCGAGCGGGCCGATCAGATCCTGCCCGCCGCCCAGGCGGCGGCGTCCGCCACGCCCATTCCCGACGGGGCGGCTCTCGCGCTGTTCTAACGTCAGGGTACGCATCCCCGTCCACCCACCCGGCGGTGACGCATGTTTGATGTTGATCGCCTGCTTTTTTCGCGTGACGAACGGGCGCAAACCTTGTGATGAGGGAGCCATGACCGAGCCACGCCCCCCACCATTGACGCCAGCAACACAGCTGTCGACCGCGCGCGGCCTGGCATCCCACGCCACGGCGTGGGTTGGCACCCATCTCCCCGAGTTAAGCCTGCTGCTGCCGATAGCCTTGTATCTAGGGCTTACCTTTGGCTTGCTGTTGGGGACCAGCGGCGTGCTGATCGGCGTCGTGATCACGCTGGCGCTTGGTCTCCTTGGCCCGCGCTTATCGGCCGACACCATGCTGAGCCTCTATCGCGCCGAACCGATTGCGCCGGGCCAAGGTGCGGTCCTGCGGTCTGCGATCA
>JBBRKD010000435.1:0-2678 GCA_038218255.1 Hyphomicrobiales bacterium
CCACGGCACGATCGCTTAAAACGTCCCACATTTTGAGATCAATCTGCTCTTGGATTGCGCGTGCGATCCGCTGTGCGACGAGCCCGTGTCGCCGCGTCCCAGCCGTCAACTGCTGCACGATCCGGCCCCGTTCGAGTTCAAATCGCTGCTCGGGGTGGGCTGCGGCAAAGCGCAGAAGCGTTGCGCGATCCACTTTGGAGAAGGTGGTCAGGGGGTTAGACTATCTCGCGATCGTCCCCGTGCGGCGGATTTTGCGTTGAAGCAGGAGCACACCATAGAGGAGCGCCTCGGCCGTTGGCGGGCATCCGGGAACGTAGATGTCGACGGGCACGATGCGGTCGCAGCCGCGCACGACGGCGTAAGAATAGTGGTAGTAGCCGCCGCCGTTGGCGCACGACCCCATGCTGATTACATAGCGCGGCTCGGGCATCTGGTCGTAAACCTTGCGGAGCGCAGGGGCCATCTTGTTTGTCAGCGTGCCAGCGACAATCATGACGTCTGACTGGCGCGGACTTGCGCGTGGGGCAAAGCCGAAGCGCTCCAGGTCATAGCGTGGCATCGACGCCTGCATCATTTCGACGGCGCAACAGGCGAGCCCGAACGTCATCCACATCAGCGACCCGGTGCGCGCCCAGTTGATCAGATCATCCGTCGTCGTGACAAGGAAGCCCTTGTCAGCCAACTCGTTGTTGATGTCGGAGAGAAACGGATCGGGCGCGCGTGCGACGCTGCCAGGACCGCCTGCACGGTGGGCAGCGTCTGCGCCTTCGCGCATCTTATCCCAGAGCACGGTGTCCTGGAGGGCCGGTGTACCGTCGGGCTTCAGGATCAATCCCATTCGAGAGCGCCTTTTTTCCACTCGTAGATAAAGCCAACGGTGAGAACAGCGAGGAAGATCATCATCGACCAGAAGCCAAACAGGCCGACCTCCTTAAAGGCTGCCGCCCAAGGGAACAGGAAGGCGATTTCCAAATCGAAGATGATGAACAGGATCGAGACCAGATAGAAACGCACGTCAAAGCGCATCCGGCTATCGTCAAAAGCTTCAAAGCCGCATTCGTAGGCTGAGACTTTCTCTTTGTCTGGGTTGCGGACTGCGATCAGGAACGGCGCGACCAGCAGAGCGCCGGCAAAAAGCACGGCAACAGCCAGAAAAATCGCAAGCGGCAGATAGTCGGTGAACAGGCTCGTCATGCGGACCTCGTGGGGACCCTTTGGAGCGGGTCGCATGGTGGTAACGTAGCCCCCGGCCGCACGCAACGGATAGGTGAGACGGCGTCACATCGTTGAAGAGTTCACGTTCGGCGCGAAGCCAGCATGAGCGATGGCGGAATGGGACGCGACACTGCCCCGTGATAACACCGGTGATCACATCGCGCACATTCAACGATGCTGGACGACTGCCTGACGGACTGACTAAAGGCCGGGCTGACTAAAGGCCGGGCTGACTAAAGGGTTGGATGGCGCGAGAGACGGGACTTGAACCCGCGGCCTCCGCCGTGACAGGGCGGCGCTCTAACCAACTGAGCTACTCCCGCAATCCAACCGGGCGCGTTCATCGCTGCGCCAAGACCCGTTCGATACGGAATCGATGAGGCGAAGTCAAGCACGCGCGCGAGAGAACCGCCTCGTGTTCAGCCAGGACGCTTCATGCCAAGGAAATCGCCCTTACCCAGCTCAACACCGTTGGCGCGCAGGATCGCGTAGGCGGTGGTTGCGTGGAAGTAGAAGTTGGGAAGCGCAAAGTTCACGAGATAGGGCTGACCTTTGAAGTGCATCTCCTGCGGGCCAACTTTCATCGTGATGTCTTTGTCTTCGGTGCCATCAATCGTCGCGGCTAGGACCGAGCCTAGAAAGCCAACCGTCTTGGCAATGCGCGCGCGCAGATCGGCAAACGAAGTTTCCGTATCGGCGTAGGCTGGGTTCTCGACGCCCGAGAGGCGCGCGGCTGTGCCCTTGGCAAAATCGCACGCGATCTGGACCTGCCGCGACAGGGGAAACATGTCTGGGCTCAAGCGGGTTGCGAGTAACACAGCGGGATCGATCTTCTTGGCCGTGGCGTGGGCCTCGGCTTTGTCGAGGACGCCGGACAGCGCGGTCAGGACCTGCGTGAAAGCTGGGATAGAAGCCTGATACATGCTGAGGGTCATGGCGGTCCTTGGGTTCGAGGCTTGAAACGGTTGTTCGGATCATATGATCCATCACCCAGACGTGCGCAAGGCATGCTGTGAGAAACGCCGCCAGATTGTGGTGGGCGGTGAGGGTTTCGAACCCCCGACATTCTCGGTGTAAACGAGACGCTCTACCGCTGAGCTAACCGCCCGACGTGGTGTGTAGCGGGCGCGGGCGGGACGCGCATCGGGCCCGTGAGCGTTTGTCATCGCCTTCAATCGTGATGCCCCGTTAGGCTTTGTTACGTGTGGGCCGCTTTGGAATGTCGGATTTTGCGATCACATCTTTGTTTTGATACCCATTAATCCGGCCTCGTAACGAACTGGCCCGATTGGCGTAATTCTCCTTGTGACCTGAGAAACTTGCTCACGATGCAACGTCCCAGCCGCTGGAGATTACAACACGAACCGTTCTGACGCCCCGATCTTTTTCTCTGACCAGAGCGATATCTCGACCCGCTTCTTTGCCAAACGCGCAGCGATTGGCCCCTGAAACGCCGGCCTCCC
>JBBRKD010000436.1:0-2677 GCA_038218255.1 Hyphomicrobiales bacterium
GAGATCCATCATCGCCTGCGCGAAATCGCCAGGGCGACGGGCGGGCGTGAGCGTTGCGGCGAGGACCCGCAGTTCAGCTTTCGACGCAGGCAGTGGCGTGTTGACGGCAAACAGGCGCGAGACGACGCGCTCGATGTTGCCATCGACGGGGGACGCGAGCTGGCCAAAGGCGATGGAGGCAATGGCGGCAGCCGTATAGGGGCCGATGCCCGGTAGCAGCAGAAGTTCGGCTTCGGTGCGGGGAAATGCACGGTCGGGACGAAGGGCAATGGCCCTTGCGCAGGCATGGAGATTGCGCGCACGGGAGTAATAGCCAAGGCCAGCCCAGAGCGCGAGTACGTCGTCTTCGGAAGCGGCAGCGAGTGCCGTGATGGTTGGCCAGCGCGCGACAAAGCGTTCAAAAAACGGAATGACGGCCTTCACGGTCGTCTGCTGCAGCATGATTTCCGACAGCCATACGCGATAGGGGTCGGCTGCGACGCCTGGCGCATAGCGCCATGGTAGGTCACGGTGGCCAGTATCATACCACGCTAGTAGCGGAGTTGCCGCATCCTGGACCGCAGCCTTCGTTCTCTGTTTGCGTGCAACCGCGGTCATGGCATCGCCCTGCTGTCTCTTCCACGATCCCCACGAATCGGTTCAGTGTAGCCCAACGTGGGGTCGTTTGACCGTGCGCTGTGGGACACAACGACTCTTGGACACAACACCATGGCCGTGACGGTAAAGCCTGCCGGAAAGCTTCAAAGCGCGCCGCACCGGTCGTTCCAGGTGACGTCTACGAAACGCCCGCAGCAACGGCTCTCTTCGCGCACGGTCGGTACGTTTGTCCCCAAGCTGACCAAGGCCGCCTTCGAGAAGTTTGGGTTTTCAACCGTTGCGCTGATCACAGACTGGCCCAAGATCGTGGGCGCGGCGTTGGCCTCGACGACGAGCCCGGATCGCATCCGTTGGCCCAAGACGCCCGGTCAGGACACGGCTGAACGCTCACACGGCAGTCAGCGCGTGGGGGCGACCTTGTTTTTAACCGTCGATCCGGCGCTCGCGCTCGACGTGCAATATAAGTCGGCCCTGATCATTGATCGCATCAACGCCTATTTCGGCTATCGCGCGATCGGCGATCTGCGCATCGTGCAGCAGCAGCGCGTCGAACTGCGCGCGGCCATCGAGCCGGCGCGCAAACCCGCCCGTGCGGTCGTGCCCGAGCCAGCGCTCGCGACCGTTGGCAATGCGGACTTGCGCTCGGCGCTGGAACGGATGCAGACAGGATTGTCGGCCCGCGCGCGCTGAGCGGCAGCACACAGGCAACGCGATTGCCTTTCCGCAGCGGCTTTCAGGTGGCGTTCAGGCGCGAATTGCCTTATTCGGGCAGCCCGCGCGTGTTAGGCACACCAATCCGAATAGGCCGCGCAAACGCGTGCGCCAGACGTCAATGGGCGTTCAACTAGAGTTTGAGGAGCCAGCCTTTGTCTTTTCTGAAAACCAAGGTGTCCCGCCGCGTCCGCGTTGCAAGCGCCGTGAGCGTTGCGGTGGCGTTGCTGTTGGCAGCGGCTCCCCGTGCCGAGGCCCAAAAGGTTGTGGCCGCTCCTGAAGTTTCGGTCGAGGAGCTGATGAAGCCGACCGACCTCGCCGATCTGGCGGTGGGTCCGGCAGACGCGAAGGTGACGATCGTCGAGTATTCGTCGATGACCTGCCCCCATTGCGCGTCGTTTGCGACCAAGGTGTTCCCGCAACTCAAAGAAAAATACATCGATACCGGCAAGGTGCGGTTCATCTCGCGCGACTTCCCGCTCGATAATCTCGCGGCTGCCGCTGCGATGCTGTCGCGCTGCGTGGATAGCGGCAAAGGCTTTGCGCTCGCCGAGACGCTGTTTGCAACGCAAGCCCAGTGGGCGACCAGCGAAGGCAACCCGGCGGCCAAGCTGTTTGAGATCGTGAAGCAGGCGGGGTTCACCCAGGAAAGCTTCGACAAGTGTCTGACCGATCAGGCGTTGCTCGACAAGATTACGGCTGCCCGCACGCGTGCTGGTGAGAAGTTTCAGATCAATTCGACGCCGACGTTCTTCATCAATGGCAAGCGTCTGTCGGGCAAGAGTGACTTGGCCGATTTCGACAAGGCGATCGAGCCGCTGTTGGGTGCGAAATGATGGCGAGCACCCGCGCGGCCGGGTCGCGATCGGTTCTGGCCGCTGTCGGGGTTACTCTGGCGTTGGGCTTGGCTGCTTGCACGGGCCTGCCGCCAACGGTCACAGGAACCGTCGGCACGGTCCAATCGGACGCGGCGCGGGTCGGCCAGCTTAGTCTTTCACCCGAAGATGTTGCACAGCAGGGGCCGACGACCCCGTTTTCGCCCTTTGGTGACCCGACGACAACGGCCGTGGGCGGGCGTGAAGTTATTGCGAACCCGACGCGCGCCGAAGTTCTTGAGCCGACGTCGTTGGCGGATATGTCATTTGGGAGCCCCGATGCGCCCGTGACGTTGGTGCAGTATGCGTCGCTGACCTGCCCTCACTGCAAGTTGTTTCACGCCGAGGTTTATCCGGTCCTGAAGCGCGATTACATCGACACCGGCAAGGTGCGCTACATCCTGCGCGACTTTCCCATCGGCCGGACATCTGGTCAGGCGAGCGTGGCGCTCCGTTGCGCCGCGCCTGACACGTACCTTGAGCTGTATGCCCGC
>JBBRKD010000437.1:0-2654 GCA_038218255.1 Hyphomicrobiales bacterium
GTCACCCGCGCTGTCAGCATCACCCGGGCCATCGATTCTCCCCTTGCGCAAACGGTGAGAGTACGCACCTTCGCGCGCCTGTCCACGCCTATTGACGCGCATTAAATTCCGTGTTGCCATGTACAAGTGGCCGAACCGACCACGCATCGACATCGCTTTAGGGGGTGCACGCGTGCGTAAGGTGTGGAAAAATACTGAGCGAGGCATAGCCTCGCATCTTCTTGCCTGCTGTCTTTCTGGTTGGCCTTTGTCATGGCGCTGACTGGCTTCGCCTCGGGCGCCCTGGTGACGGCTCCGCTGGTCGCAACGCTGACCTGGCTCGCTGTCACCTGGCAACAGCATGTCGATGTCCGCGTCGAGCGCGATACCGTCGCCGCTCATGCTGACCGCGCCGCCTTCAGCTCGAAGTTCGATCGGGACTGGTCGGCGGCGAACGGCCTTCCTGATCGTGGCTGCGACCCCCAGGCCGCGGCTGAACTCAAGCGGTTGCGGACCCGCACCGCCGAGCTTGAAGCAAAGCTCACCGACAGCACCGCGACGATCGATGGCAATGCTCGCGATCTCCGCAATATCATGAGCGAGGCAAAGCCATGACGCGCCCTGCCCTGCTGACCATCGTATCGGCGCTTGCGCTGTCCGCCTGCAGCGGCGGCGGGCCGTCGGTCTCCGGCTCGGCCGACGAAGGCGCTCGCTCACAATCGGGCTTGTCATCGCTGTGGGAACGGGCGCGTAGCCTCGGCGTCGATCAGTCGAAAACGACCGACATGCCGGCTCTGGCACTTATCGCCGACGCCTTCCTCGCCAACGCTGCTACCGCCGAACTCAAGCCCGCCGCATTAAGGCTCATGGTCGTCCGCGATGGTGATGGCGGTCGTGTTAGTCAGATCAGCGACCGTGTTGCCCATCTTCGCGAGCAGTTTGAGACCCTGTGGCCTTCGCTTACCCCCGAGCGCCAGGCCGTCATCGTCTCGCCTGCCCATGTCGCCTATGCAGTCCCGATCCTCGCGGCGCTGGCCCCGCGAACTGGCTGGGAAGTCACTCCGGTCGGTGACAGAGTTGATCCTGCGTTCGACACACCGTTTTTCCGGTCGCAGCGCGCACCCTCCTCCTATGATCCAGAACTGCACCTTCGCTACATGCAGGGCATCGCGATATCAGCGGTCTTCACCAACGCCGTTTTTGAAGACATCGCGCATCAGCTCGAAGGGGTGCGTCTTGCCGATCCCGACGCAGCGCATGCGCGCGTGCTGGCCGCATTCCGCTCAATTCCTCCCGAGAAGCTCAAGGCCATGCTCGACGCGGCGTCCGGCCAAGTTACGAGCGGTCGCTTCACCACTGATCTTGCGGGCTCGGGCAATGTCCATTTCATCAATTCTGACGCAGGAGATTTTGTCTCCGACCGGCGTGGTGTTACCTGGACAAGAGCTGGCGGCGTCTGGTTCGGTGATGGTCACATCAACGGCCGATCCGTCAACTTCAAGCTCGCCTCGACCGCAACGCTCGCTCAACGCCAGGCGCAAACCGGGACTTCGGGAACCGACGTTGACGCTTCCGTTCGTGGCACTGGCTCCGTGGGTCCGGCACGATGAGCGGCTTCTTTCCGTCCTGGCAGGTCTATGGTGATGTTGCTGAGCCGATCAATGCTGCGATGGTCGCCAATGACAGTGGCAGTTTCGTTTTTTCGCAATTCGACGTCGATGACATGACCGTCGAATTCGCCGGCAGCCCTTTGCCTCTCCGGGCAGGTGACACGGCGGTCGTCGTTGGACGGCCCGGCACCAACGGTCTGTTCAAAGCCCGCTTCGTGGGGCTCCCCCGACAGTCGGCACGATTTAGCTCGCATGGCGTCTTTTCCATGATCGTGATCGGGATTGCGGCGTCGGTCCTCTCGCTTCTGATCGTTGCCGCCATTGGGCAACAGCCCATTTACGCGCCCCGCCTGATTTTGGCCCTGACGGTGATAGACGCCGTCCTCCTGCTCATGTTTGCCGGACAGATGCTGGCGCGGCAAAGCGGTCTTGCGCTGCTCGATCGTTACATGAAACATCGCCACGTCACGCCACCTTTGAGGCAAAACGCCCTATGAGCAGCTTGTTCTTCGACTGGGAAACCCTTGAGGGTCCGGTTCAGGCGATTGACGATTCGACGCAGTCCTCATTGGGACCGAACCATTTTCCGGTGCTGGTCACCCGCCTGCTGATCCGGGGCGTCGCTGTCGAATACTGCCAACCTCTGTTACCCTGGACGCCCACTCCAACCTTGGAGGCAGGCGACCAGGTCAGCCTTGTTGGCTGGCGATGCGACGGCATTTTCCATGCCTATTTCATCGCATGCGCGGCAAGGCGCCTATCCGCGTCGAGCGACGGTCCGCTGTGGTATTTCGTTACCGCGTTCGTCCTTCTGTTCCTTTCGGCGGTGCTCATTGTTGACACGCCAATGCCAGCGCTTGCCTGGCTGACGACTGCTGCAGCGGGCTGGTTTGTGTTTGGGGGCCTGAACCGCGCTCAAGGTCGCAAGATTTTTGTCGAACTGACGCGGGGCTCCTCGTTTCTAAAAACCGGTTCTTGATCGCCTCAAACGCAGCGGTGAGGGCTTTTACAATTAGGCGCTGACGGCACCCGCGGCGAAACCCGACGCGAACGGCTGAAACTGGG
>JBBRKD010000438.1:0-2647 GCA_038218255.1 Hyphomicrobiales bacterium
GAGGTCTGGCCAGCGGGGCCGGTGCGCGTGGCATTCGTCGTGCCGTCGGCGTTCTTGCTACGGTCGATGGTTGTGGTCGCGCCAGTGGGTTGGGTGATATTGGCATCAACTGCGCCATCGGCGCCTTTGGCCCGGTCGACCGTCGTCGTCTTACCGCCGGGGCCGGTGATGACGGCATTCGTGGTGCCGTCGGCATTCTTGCTGCGGTCGAACGTTGTGACCTTGCCGTTGGGACCTGTCACGGTCTTGTCGATCGCGCCGTCGGCACCCTTCGAGCGCACGACGGTCGAGGTTTGGCCTGCGGGGCCGGTGCGCGTGGCATTCGTCGTGCCGTCAGCGTTCTTGATGCGGTCGATGGTTGTGGTCGCGCCGTTAGGCTTGGTGATCTTGCTATCAACCGCGCCATCAGCGCCCTTGGACCGCTCAACCGTCGTCGTCTTGCCGCCAGGGCCGGTGATGGCGGCGTTCGTGGTGCCATCGGGATTCTTGCTGCGATCGACCGTGGTGACCTTGCCGTTCTGGCGGGTGATCTTGCTGTCGACGGCCCCATCCGCACCGCGCGAGCGCTGGACGCTGGTCACCGGTGATTTCTTCTTGGCGTTCGCGCCGGTGCCCGGTTCGGCCGTCGCTGCCGTGAGGCTAGCGGCACCTGCCAACAGCGTTGCTGCCAGCGTCGTGACGAGTTTCATTGTCATAAGGCCTGTTCTCCCGTGATCGGCTGAGGTCCGATCGATTGATTTCTTTGCGCACTTTTTCTGTGCTTGGCCGCACGCATTCCCTCGCCCGGCCACGGTGTCGTTTCACGGTGTTTCCTCTTCCCAACGCATAAACGGCGCAGGGGCCGACGATCCGTCGCGGGATACATCATCGCCAGGGCAGCTTGGTTGCCTGGACGTCGTCGAAGGCTGCTTCGAATTCCATTGATCCGGGCCGCTTGACGTCTAGGTCCATCCGCCGGTCGAGTTCGCCAAGCAGGCCCGCGCCCGTGAGATTTTGAGCCATCTTGTTGACGGTGTAGGCGCGTCTGGCAAAGAAGTTCGGTGTCGGCGCTGCGGCGGCCGCCGGATTGAGCAGGATTTCAAGTCCGGTGCCGGGACCCGACAGGTTCATCAATTCCATCTCGCCGCCGGTCAGCTTTGATTTGCCAGCCTTCTCCGCGTCGTCTTTGAGGCCCATCAATTTGGTCGCCTGCAACATCGGCCCGATGTCGCCGTCGAGGTTGATCGCGTGGATGCCCTGGCCCTGGGGTGTCTTGGCAAAAACTTGATGCTGGGCCCAGACATCGGGCACGGATTTCGTGTCTGTCCACATGCGGGTGAGAATGGCGGCCTTGGAGCGCAGCTGGGCTGCACGCTCGCGCGGGAGGTCTGAACGCTGCGCCATCTGTTCGAGGCGAGCGATGAACTTGCGACCGTGCCTTGCAACTTCGCTGACCGAATTCGCGTCCAGCAACTGCGCATAGCCGAGCGCGGTCGAGATCGGTCGGCCGGTCTTCTTGATCGGGTGGATGCCGGACTGCATGTCGGCGGTGCCTTGGCCGCCGGTTTCGAGCGCATAGATCCGCACGACTTGCGTCTTAGTCAGGCCGAGCGCGATCGCTTCCTCGGCATAGCGGTCCTTGAACGCACGTTCCGACACGCGTTCGGGTTCAAAGCCATAGATGCGGCGGGCGGCCGACAGAAAATCGTCGAGACGGGGGATCTCCTTGGGCGGCGGCTGCGGGTTCTTCGCCTCCTCGTCTTCATTAAACTTGACCCAGGCGCGTAGCAGGTCGGGCGGCAATTGTGGACCTTCATAGCGCGGCGGAAACGTTTGGACGTAGTCGCTCGGCAGGAGGTCGAGCTTGGCGGACTTCTTCTTGCGTCGCTCGGCACGCTTTGCGTCAACCTGTGACCAATAGCCGTCGAGCTGGGCATCATAGACCCGGCGCGACGTGCGCCAGGCCTGAAACTGCTGCGCCTGCACCCCCGAAAGACGCATGAGAAAATCGTCGGCCAATCCGGCGTAGGCAGGCGATGCGAGGCGTGTCAGGCCACCTGTGGCGGCGAGCAGGCAGGCCGCTGCCAAAATTGCGGTCCGCCGTGTCATCGTGCGCGCAGTCATGGCGATGTACGTATCCCGAGTTGTGTTGACCGTGCGGTCCGATCGCGTGTTGCGAGAAAAGACACTCGCAGACAAACTTTAAGCGTTCTAGAAGCCTGAAACATGGCAATTCTTCCCGGCACGAAGACGGACGATCCGACGGCCAATAGCGCGGGCACCAGTGCAAACGAGTTGCCATCGTGGCGACATCGGCACGCGGCCGTTGCCTTCGCCGACCAAGTGGCAGGGCGGCTGTTGGACGCGCGGCTCGCTTATCCCCTGGTGGCGGACACGCGGTACAGTCGGTCTGTGCGACACGCGTCGCCGAGCGACTTTGATTTGAACGACGATCTTGCTCGCGTGGCGGCTGCACCGCTGACGCCAGCAGCCGTGCTGATCCCGGTCGTGGCGCGGCCCCAGCTTTCGGTGTTGCTGACCCAGCGGACGCACACGTTGACAAAACATGCTGGCCAGATCGCGTTTCCCGGCGGGCGGATCGACGCCGACGATACGGGGCCGGAGGCTGCAGCCTTGCGGGAGGCGCGCGAAGAGATCGGCCTGGATG
>JBBRKD010000439.1:0-2647 GCA_038218255.1 Hyphomicrobiales bacterium
AAGATGAAAAATCCATACAGGAAATTGGCGAGCGACAGGGCGGCTGCGAGCCAGAATGGGAGCCGCGGATCGATGCCAGCCAGCATGCCACCGATCGCTGGCCCCATGATGAACCCAAGCCCGAAAGCTGCGCCAATCTTGCCGAACTCCTTGGCCCGGTCTTCATCGGCCGTGACGTCGGCCACGTAGGCGTATGCGGTGGCAAAGCTCGACGCGCAGAACCCCGCGATCATCCGTCCGATGAGGAGGATGGTCAGGTTCGGGGCGAGCGCCATCAGCACGTAGTCGAGCGCCAAGCCAAGGTTGGACACGAGAAAAATCGGCCGCCGTCCGAAGCGGTCAGACAACGCGCCCAGGATGGGTGCGCCGAAAAACTGCATGAGGCCCCACGCCATTCCGAACAGGCCAAAGACGCGCGCTGCGTGGGCGGTGTCGCCGGGCAGGAAACTCTCGACGAGTTTTGGCAGCGCAGGCAGCATCATCCCAAGCGCCATTACGTCCAAAAACACCGTGATCAGCACGAACCACGTGGCGGCTCGGCTGTGGCGTGGCGCGCGCGGATCGCGAGGGGCTGGCGCGCCAGGCGGCATGGTCGGCTCTGTTGTCATCGTCATTGCCGATGTCCTTAAAGCCAGACCGGCCTCGCCGTCCATGGCGACATCGTGGTGCCACGCTTCCGCTGGTCGATCCGGCACGGGTATTCTAGGGTGCGTCGTTGTTCGTCGTCGAGATTGCCCCGCGTCCTGAGACCCCATGCCCCCATCAGCCGGTTCCGCCCAAGCCATAACGATCGACTGGGTCAATCGTGCCGACGATCTGCCAGCCGATCTGTGGGGGCGGTGTTATCCAGCGCCGCTCGAAGGCTTGTGGTGGTATCGGGCGCTTGAGCGGGCAGGCCTCGAAGATCAATTCACGTTCGCTTATGCCGTGATATCGCGCGGCGGCACGCCGGTCGGCATTGCGCCGACGTTTGTCATGAATTTGCCGCTCGACATCGTGATGCCCGACGAGATCGCGCCCTACGTCGCCTGGATCGGCCGGTGGGTGCCAGCCCTGCGCTATCAGCGGACACTGTTTGTGGGTTCGCCGTGCGCCGAAGAGGGAACGATTGGGCTCGTTGAAGGGACGCTGTTTGCTGACGTGATGGCTCCATTGATGCTGGCTGTGGATGCGCGGGCCAAGGCCGCCCGCGTCGATATGACGGTGTGGAAAGACATGCCCGATGCCGTCCGGCCCTGCTTTGATGGGCTTGTTGCGTCCGGCCGCCTGTTTGATACGCCGAGCTTTCCCGGGACTGAAATTCTCGCGCTGGCCGACAGCTTTGAGGGCTATCTCGCGCGGCTCGGCGGGAACCAGCGCCATCAATTGCGCAAGAAACTCAAGGCGTCGCGGGCGGCTCTCGATTTGGTGGCGACGATTGACGCCGATCCATCGCCTGAGACGCATGCCGAAATCTGGGCGTTGTTTCAGCAGACGTATGAGCGGGCCGAGACCCGGTTTGAGCGACTGACGCCTCAATTCTTTCGGGAACTCGCAATCGCCCCGCAGACGAGGTTTCTGCTTCTGCGGATGAAACCCTCCGGTCAGCTTGCGGCGTTCATGCTGTGCTACCGCGATGGCGACTGCGCGACGAACAAGTTCATCGGCATCGACTACACGCTGGGTGAAAAGGTGTTTCTCTACTTCCGGCTGTTTGAGGAGTTCGTCGTGTGGGCGACCCAAACCCAAGCGCGCTGGCTGCGCAGCGGGCAAACGGGCTACCGGGCGAAGTTCGATCTTGGCCATACGCCGGTGCCATTGACGAACTTTGCGCGCCATCGCATCGGCGTGCTCCACTGGATCTATGCCCGTGTCGGCCGCTCAATTACGTGGTCGTCGCTCGACCCCGACCTCAAGACCTATCTCGACGCCCAGGCGCGCAAAGGCCAGGACCGCAAAGGCGATGCGCTCAGGGGTAAGCCAGACAGTGGGCAGAACGAACCAAATCCGTTGCCGTAAGGACGGCAGGCCAGTCATCACGGTGGACCTGTGTGAACTTTGCCCCACCAGGGCCGCGTTGGGTGTGCTAGCTTCAAAGTGATCGGGCTGTGATGCTCGTTGTTGAAGCTAAAAGAGACAACCATGCCGCAAACAAACGTCCTGATGGTCTTCCCGCGCTTCAACCAGAACTCGTTCTGGAGCCTGCAGGCCGCCTGCGACATCTACGGCGTGAAATGCCCAGCCCCGCCGTTGGGCATGCTTACACTGGCCTCGCTGCTGCCCAAGGCGTGGAACATTAAGCTCGTGAACCGCAACGCGGAAGAGCTGCAGACCGCCGATCTCGACTGGGCTGATATTGTGATGACGGGAGGCATGCTGCCCCAGCGTGACGATACGCAAACGGTGATCAAACTCGCACAAGCGCGCGGCAAGCCCGTCGCGGTCGGCGGGCCTGACCCGATGTCGAGCCCGGAATGCTACGAGGCGGCCGATTTCCGCGTGCTGGGCGAAGCCGAAGGCATCATCCACCTATTCATTGAAGCCTGGGACCGTGGCGAGCGCAGCGGCACATTCGAGGGCGAACGGTTCAAAGTTGACGTGGCGACCAGCCCGATCCCGCGCTTTGATCTCATTAACTTTGATCATTATCTCTACGTCGGTGTGCAGT
>JBBRKD010000440.1:0-2642 GCA_038218255.1 Hyphomicrobiales bacterium
CCCACGACCACGGCCCACGTGAGCACCAGCATCGAAATCGCGCTGATCAGTACGAATAACATGCTCAAGATCAGGCACAGGATGTAGGGGCGCGTTTCTTTCACCCGATAGGCGCCGTTCAGCGCGGCCCGCAGTGTTTCCAAGGCACTTGTCGCGAAAAACAATGTAATAAGGCCGGACACACCGAGCAGATCGATACGGGCGCGGCCCATGATGTTGATGACTTCGGGCGCGATGCCCTCGGCCACCCGCTTGGGAAGAACCTGAAAGATCTGATCGACGGCCTGCTTGGCGATGTCGCCGCCGCCAACGAGTGATGCCAACGCGCCCAAAAAGATACAAAACGGAAAGATCGACACGACGAACGAGAACGCGACTGCTCCAGCCATGGAGAAGCCCGAGTGCTCATACGTACGGTAGACCGCTTCGAGGATCTGGCGTGAGCGTTGCGGCATACGTTGCTCGTCCTGTGTCACTCTCGGGGTGATGGTACATCGGGACGCGCATGACAATAGGGCATCGTTGTAGGGCACAGTGGTTTAGCCGCTGCACGGTCTCAGCGGATGGCTCGCCGTCGCTGATCAGCGGCGTTCATTTGGGTGCGCGTTTGGCCAGAATGCGCTGAAGCGTCCGGCGGTGCATGTTCAAGCGGCGCGCGGTTTCGGAGACGTTGCGGTTGCACAGTTCGTACACCCGCTGGATATGTTCCCAGCGCACGCGGTCAGCCGACATGGGATTTTCCGGCGGCGGGGCCTTGGTATCGGGCGGGGCGAGCAGCGCATCCGTGATGTCGTCAGCATCGGCGGGTTTGGCAAGGTAATCGACCGCGCCGAGTTTTACGGCCGAGACGGCGGTCGCGATGTTGCCATATCCGGTCAACACGATCGCGCGCGCGTCGGGGCGGATGCGACCGAGTTCGGCGATGATGTCGAGGCCGTTCCCGTCTTCCAAACGCATATCCACGACCGCAAACGCTGGCGGGCTTGCGCGGATCAGCTCGACACCTTCGGCGACCGAATGCCCAAACCGGACATGGAAGCCGCGTGATTCCATCGCGCGGACAAGGCGCTGCAGAAATGCGCGGTCGTCGTCCACGCAGATCAGGGTGCGGTCTTCGGGCAGCTCATCCGGGCGGAATGAGAGATCTTCAGTGGTCACAATAGCCTCCGGTGCGGCAGACGCTGCTTCGACCGGCGAAGTCGCATCTGTCCTGTCTAACGTGCGGTTATCGCCAACACTGTGCCATGCATGCGACAGGCTGTCAGCACCCACAGCACAGGTTGTAGTTAACACCGCGATGCACGGCAGCGGGGCTTGCTACCAAGTGAGGGCGGCGGCGGAGGGCGCGATCTGCTCAAAGGCCATCGGCCGCACGTCGATAAGGCACGTTGCATTGGCCGGTTCCACGCCGCTCGGCAGCCGAAAAATCTGCCCCCCGGCTGCGAACAATAACGCGCTTGGATCGTGTTCCGACACCCAATCAATCTCGCGCGCGCCCGCGCGGATGAGGCCCTGCCAAGCCTCTGATGTCACGTCGTACGATGGACGGATCGCCGACATCGCAGCCGCTTCGAGGCGGACAATCGATATGGATTCGGGCAAGGGCACATTGACCTTGGGCGTCAAACCGTCGGCGCTTTCATAAAGGCCAATGGCATCGTGGCCGATCAATGCCCCGCCACCGGTCCACGTGCCGAACGAGGGCCAGATCGCAAGAGCTGTGAAGTTGGGTGGCCTACTGATCGCGGTCCAATGGCCGGTGACGGGGCGATGTGTTTTTGCTGCGATCGCTTCATTGCGCTGATAACGCGGAACACGACGGCGCAACCGCGGCTTGCGGCCAGCTTGAGCGGCGACGCGCAGCGGATCGTATCGCAGGCTTGCCCCACCTTGGACGGTCTCTGCCCGCCGTCTCAGGCGCGATGCGGATTGGAATTGCGCGGCGCGGTACAGGAGCCTGGACCCGTCCGGCGACAGATCTGACAGCGTGACGATCCCGGTCATCCACTGGCCCAGCGTGAAGGTATCATCGGCAAGGTGCCACAGGATCATCCGCCAATGGCGCTTGGGGCCGCGTCGCAGCACGACGGCGACCGGGGCTGCCGAAGCAAACAGGACCCATGTGCGTGTTCTGTAGGGCTCGGTCGCTGGCGGCATTCCAGCACTCACGGTCAACTCCATGCGTTACTCGCGCGCCATGCTGTCGTTCAAGCTGCCCGTTGGCCACCGGGCCGGAAGATGCGGTTCTCGACCGGGGCCTCAAAGGTTGCACGCGGCCACGCGATGCGCACCACCGCGCCATGGGCTGGCATCTCGCGGTTTGAGAGTGTGATTGTTGCGCCTGAGCGTTCCAGCAGGGTCTTGGCGATGAAGAAGCCAA
This sequence comes from Hyphomicrobiales bacterium, assembly GCA_038218255.1. Classification (GTDB taxonomy): domain Bacteria; phylum Pseudomonadota; class Alphaproteobacteria; order Rhizobiales; family Hyphomicrobiaceae; genus JANXVY01. Next base: position 2,381 of record JBBRKD010000440.1, read on the forward strand.
GCCCCATGCCGGTCGATTCGCCGTCTCCCATGCGGCCGCCGCTTGAGCGCGTGGTCACGTAGGGCTCGCCCAGGCTTTCGAGCACGTCGGCTGGGAACCCTGGCCCATCGTCCATCAGCTCGACTTCGACCACGCGATCTGACCAGGCCGCGCGAACTTCCACCGTGGTCGCAGCAAAATCGATGGCATTCTCGATCAGGTTGCCGAGGCCGTAGATGACGCCCGGCCGCCGTTCGCCGATGGGCTCTTGCGAAGTTGGATC
>JBBRKD010000441.1:0-2633 GCA_038218255.1 Hyphomicrobiales bacterium
AATCCATCATGCCCGCGCCGGTCATCTCGCGCAGTTCCTTGACCAAGCTCGCGGAAATCGTCGTCATCTGAATGGCTCTCTCGTTCACAAAGGGCGTCTGGCATTAAGGGCGTCTGGCATTAAGGGCGTCTGGGGGGGCGAAACGCGGGCAACAGCTGTGCGTGCACGACCAGCAACATCGAATGGTGTTGATCGTTCACAGCCGTGCGACGGTACGCGGGTTATCCCCCGCGCACCGCGCCCGATCGTCAAACAGTCTTGGCGTCGACGAACTTTTTCGCCTGAACGGCCCACTGGTCCTTCGCAATCTGGCCTTTCAGCTTGAGCTGACGGTCGAGCGCGTTCGTCTGGTCGACGTCGAGGTCGGCCAACTGCCAGAAGTGGAACACGCCGGCATCGTTCAGACGCTGCTCGATCTTGCCGGTGATCCCGGTGATGCGCTTCAAGTCGTCGGCTTCGCCGCGGGCGGCTTCGATGCCCTTGAAGTTTGCAGACGGCAGTTCTTCGGTCGGCGGCTCGACCATGGCACCGACGTCAACGCCGCTGCCCTGCTGGCTGCGGGCGAGGCCGTCGATGGCGGCGCGCGCCACGAGATCGCAATAGAGTGTGATGGCGCGGCCGGCGTCATCGTTGCCGGGGACGGGGAAATCGATGCCGTCGGGATCGCAATTGGTATCGACGATGGCGACGATCGGGATGCCGAGCTTGCGGGCTTCCTGGATCGCAATCGATTCCTTGTTGGTATCGATCACAAACAGGAGGTCGGGAACGCCGCCCATGTCCTTGATACCGCCGAGCGACTGGTTGAGCTTATCGCGCTCGCGCTGGATTTGGAGGACTTCCTTCTTGGGGCGGCCCTGGGGATCGGCGAGAATGTCGTCTAACTGACGCAGGCGACGGATGGAGCCCGAAATGGTCTTCCAGTTCGTCAACGTGCCGCCGAGCCAGCGGTGGTTCATGTAGTACTGGGCCGAGCGCTTAGCAGCGTCTGCGATGGCGTCAGAGGCTGCGCGCTTGGTTGCAACGAACAGCACGCGGCCGCCGCCTGCGACCGTATCGGACACCTTCGTGAGGGCCTGATGGAGCATCGGCGTCGTCTGCGTCAGATCGACGATGTGGATGTTGTTGCGTGCGCCGTAGATGAAGGGCGCCATCTTGGGGTTCCAGCGGTGAGACTGGTGACCGAAGTGAACGCCAGCTTCGAGGAGCTGACGCATATTGAATGCGGGGGCAGCCATGGTCGGATATCCTTTTCCGGTTGATCCTCCGCAACCCGTAAGAAGGCGGTTTTGACTTGCAGCAGACGGCTGCAAAACGAAAAACGCCCACCGGAGCGAGCAACCAGGTTCTGTCTGGTCGTCCGCAGTGGGTTACGTGCGTGATGAGGCCTGTGTACGTGAGGCGGTCGGCGTTGGCAAGGTGGGGCGGAACACCGGAGGCGGGTGGGTTCCCCGCGCCACCGATTTGGCGTTGCGTGCCTTAGAACGTTAGCAGACGGTAGCCGCCGTCGAGGTAGCGCGAAAGATCGATGATACCGGTCGTGCCGGGAACCGCGCGCTCCCGAACGATCGGCAATCCGGTAGCCAGTGCGCCTGCTGTGGCACCAAACACGTCGGCACATTCGCCGCAGACACCCGCGACCTTGTCTGCGACCGCATAGTAAAGGGCGTAGGCTGGATGGTCAGGCTTGGTGACGACGGCGGGCCAACGGGTTCCGGCGCCTTGGAAAATCAGGGCGACGTCGCGGTCCTTGTCTTTCAGTTCCAGTGTCAGAAACAGGGCGTTGAAGAGACGCCCGAGGGCCTCCTCGCTACCGGAATTCGGATCGGAAAAGACGACGATTGCGGTTTTGGTCATGGGAGCCCGAGGTTGAATTGATACATTACCGAACGATCGGTAGTTATCAATTGACAGCGAGAGTATCGCGTGTCAACTTAGAATTACCGTTCGTTCGGTAATTTTACATCCACGGAAATGGGGCAATGACGTGGCACGACCTTTGACCATTCAAGACGACGACGTCCTGGCGCGGCTCGGCGGGGTGTTTCGCGATGTTGGATTTGCGGCTGCGTCGATGGAGATGCTGGCGGAGGCCACGGGCCTTAAAAAGGCAAGCCTCTATCATCGGTTTCCAAACGGCAAACAGCAGATGGCCGAAGAAGTCCTGGCGTCGGCATTCAGGTGGTATCAATCCGAGGTGATCGACATCTTACGGGGGCCGGGTCCGCCCGCTGATCGCGTCGCAACGGTCGCCCGCAATCTCGACCAATTCTACGGTGGTGGATTGCGGGCCTGTCTGCTGAACATGCTGACCGCGCCACGCGATCGCGACGGTCCGTTTTCGGCACCGATCAAGGGTGCCTTCCAAATGCTCATCGATGCGTTTTCGGTGGTCGGACGCGACGCTGGGCTTTCCGAAACGTGCGCGCGTTTGCGGGCCGAACGTGCCGTGATGTTGCTTCATGGCAGCTTGGTCCTGGCGCGCGGGCTGGGCGAGAACGCGCCGTTCCAAGCTATGCTCGCCGCGCTGCCCCACGACCTCCTGGGCTCGTCGCCCGGCGTTGCTCCCTGATCGGAAAGGTACAGTCATGACATCGCACTATCTCGATCTCCTGTTCTCGCCCGCCGTGAAG
>JBBRKD010000442.1:0-2626 GCA_038218255.1 Hyphomicrobiales bacterium
AGCCGCGTCCGCAGCAGCGCATTGCCCATATTGAGCATCTGCTTCTTGCGGATGTTTGGGGTCCAGTATTCCATGGTCATCGACACGTTCAGCACATCCAGGTTTTCGACCCGATGCGGCGCGTTCAGCGGCCAGTTTAGCATCTCGCCGCCCTCGATGTCGAACACGGTAGCCTTGGCGTCAAACGCCGGGTCGTAGGCCATATCAACTTCGACCTCATAGAGCGCAATCGTCTCGAGCTGCTCAGCGCTCACGAACGGCGGCGTGTTGGGGTAAACGTACACGCGCTTTTTGCCGTGAATTTGCCACAGCGCTTGCCCCGGCAAATCGCAATGATAATAAACCTGCGCCTTGGGCGAGGAAATCAGGATGCCGGACGTCTGGTTATAGGTTGCATAGCCCGGAACGTTCGTTTCGATCTCGGCGAAAATCTGCTCCAGAATGGCGCGGTAGCGGGCGTCGACCGCGCCGATATTGCGCAAGTTCAGCCACATGCGGCCCTTCGAGATCGCCTCGATAACCTCATGGCCCGAAAGCCCGCCAACATCGCCTTCGCGCCATTCGCGCTTGCCACCCTGCTCGCCCATGTAAACAAGTGCATAGTGTTCGCGCGGATAGGTCTCGATCAGCCGGGCCAGCGCATCGTGGCTGAACAACGCGTCCTGGTTGAGCCTGTGGGCGAGCCGCAGCGGGAGATGGCCCCACTGTTCGGCGTTTTCGGGAGCCCAGTTGGTAAAGATCGGTTCAGACATGACACACTCTCGGCTACGCGCAATTCGTCGGAACTTGCTCCAACCCACCAGCAACTGCAACGCCTTCGGTGTCGCGGCATTGCCGTTTCAATCGAGCCTTGGGACTCCGTTCGCTGGACATTGTTGCAAGCCCGATGCCAAGGCGCTCATCGTGCGGCCAGTCGGTCGATGAACGTGCGAACCGCAGGCCATGCGCCATCCCGCATGGGCACCACATGTCCAGCGCCCGGCAGCCGCAGATAGGTCTTGGGCTCGGGTGCGGCGGCAAACAGCGCCTGCGACTGTGAGATCGGGATGAGCCCGTCACGCTCGCCGTGGACGATAAATAGTGGCGCACGCAATTTCGCAATCACGCTCAGCGAATCGAGCCGGTCCCACATGAGCCAGTGCACTGGCAGATAGGGAAACGAGCGGGCCGCGACATCGGGCAGTGACGTGAACGGGCTATCGAGCACAACGCCTGCAACCGGCCGGGTGATCGCCAACTGCACCGCGACGCCCGTTCCGAGGCTTTCGCCGAAGACCACGATGGGGTGCGTGGGTGCCTTTGCAGCGAGCCAATCGAAGGCGAGGCGGGCGTCGGCGACAAGCGCGGTTTCGCTGGGACTGCCGGTCGATCCACCATAGCCGCGATACGACACCAACAGCGCGCCAAAGCCCGCCTCCTGGAACAGTGCGAGGCGACCCGCCCGAATGGCGATGTTGCCGCCATTGCCATGGAAATACAGCACGATGGGCTTGCCCGGCTTGGGCGGGCTCCACCAAGCAACGAGCCGTTCGCCGTCTGCCGTTGCGATCGTCACTTCGGTGACGCCCGCCAGCCCGGTCTGCTCGGGCGCAACGCGCTGCGTATCGGGGAAGTACAACAGCCTGCGCTGCGTCAACGTCACGAACAGTGTGACGCCGAGGAAGATGGCAATACCGACCAGCGCCAATCGCCCACTGAGTGTGGCCAAGGTGCCAGCTGCGGGTCGTTCCACGCGGTTACTCGCCCCGCGCCCGTCTGAGGGCTGCCGCAAGCGCGCTTTCGCCCTGCGGCTCTGGCTTCGACTTCGGCAGAGTGCGATTGCCTCCGCCTCCCGATGGCGGGCTCGCAGACAGGCTTCCGCTCGCGCCCTGCGTCGCGCCGACCCCGCCCGATTTCATCGTCAGCGCAATCCGCTTGCGTGGCGCGTCGACGTCCTTGACGCGCACCCGCACCACATCGCCCGCTTTCACGATCTCGCGTGGGTCCTTTACGAACCGGTCGGACAGCTCGGAGATATGGACGAGCCCATCCTGGTGGACGCCGACATCCACAAACGCACCGAAGTTCGTCACGTTGGTCACCACGCCTTCGAGTTGCATGCCAACCTTCAGGTCGGCAATTTTTTCCACGCCATCGGCAAACGTCGCCGTCTTGAATTCCGGACGCGGATCGCGGCCGGGCTTTTCGAGCTCGGCGAGAATGTCGGTCACGGTCGGAATGCCGAACGTCGCGTCTGCGAACTCGCGCGGGTTCAGCGCTTTGAGGAAGGCGCGGTCGCCGATCATCGCCCTCACGGGTCGCTGGGTCGCAGCTGAAATCTTTTCCACAACCGCATAAGCTTCCGGATGAACGCCCGACCCGTCGAGGGGATCGGCACCGTTCATGATGCGAAGAAAGCCGGCCGCCTGCTCGAACGCTTTGGGCCCGAGGCGGGGAACTTTGAGCAACTGCTTGCGGGTCTTAAAGGCCCCGTTCTCGTTGCGAAACACCACGATGTTGGACGCGAGCGTCTCGTTGAGCCCGGCGACGTGCGTGAGCAGCGCGGGCGACGCGGTGTTCACATCAACGCCGACCGAATTCACGCAATCCTCGATCACCGCATCCAGCGAGCGCGCAAGGCCCGCCT
>JBBRKD010000443.1:0-2612 GCA_038218255.1 Hyphomicrobiales bacterium
GGCGCAGGTTGCGTCGCTCGTGACACCTGGCGCAAGGCCGTCACTCCCGTCGGCCGTGACGGCTGCCGTGTTCGACGCTAGCGCTGTGATGAAAACCGTGGCCGTGGCGGACCGTCCAGCGTTGCCGCCGGTAGACGCTGCGCCGCAAGCTCCGCGCGCTCAGCAGATCGGGCCGATCGTGGCGCCCATTCAGCGGGTTGCGCCCAAGACGCCGGTCGCAGCCAATCCCGAGCCCAAGCGGAAGGCCGCCAAGTCCGCACCCGCGAAATCAGCCGTTAAGGCCAGCCAAACCAACAAGAACGCGAAAGACGTGATTGTGACTCGGCCGGGCTTCAAGCTCTCCTGCACGGCGGCTCAAAAGCTCGATGTGGCCAAACAGCGGTGCGTGCCGCTCAAGGGCCCTGCTGTCGCGGCCGACAAGAAGCCGAAGGTTTAAAAGCGCTGACGTTTCAAGTCGCGCCCCAATGCGCGGCCTCAACCCGCAGTTTAAAGCCAGTCCATGCTGCCCCGGCGGAGCACGAGGACGCGGTCTTGCGGCACTTTCAGTCGCGGCACATCTTCGCGCGGGACGGGGACAACGACGCCGCGCAGTGCCCGGCTGACACCGCCATGAGACGACACGATGCAGTCGCGATCGATGGTATCGACCCAATCGGCAACCCGTTTTGTCAAATCCTGGTAGCTTTCCCCGCCGTCAGGCTGCCAATGCCACCAATCTGAGGCCCGCGCCGCAACGCCGGCTGGATCGGTGCGCGGAAGATCGGCTGCGAGCTGGCCTTCCCAGTGACCATAGCTCATCTCGCGCAATCGATCGTCAAAACGCACGCCATCCATGCCGAGGCCCAAGCACGTGCGCAGGATCGCCATCGTTTCGCGGGTGCGGCCCAGCGGGCTCGCAATGAAGTCGAGGGTCGCCGCATGGGGTAGTGCCGCGCGTAACGTCTCGCCATTGCGACGGGCTTGTGCGCGGCCGGTGTCGTTTAGCGGAATATCGACCTGACCCTGATAGCGTTGCGCCAGGTTCCAATCGGTTTCGCCGTGTCGGACGAAGTAGATGGTTACGCCGGGCCGCATGTCTGTCCTGGGCTACGTTCCATGGGGCAGCGTCGGTGTCGACGTGCTCATTCCTCGACGCGCACAACATTGATGTCGGGCGCGTCCTCGTTTTTCATGCCCTGGACGTGATAGCCACTGTCGACATGATGGATTTCGCCGGTAACGCCGCGTGATAAATCAGACAGCAGATACAAGCCAGCCCCGCCCACATCTTCGATCGTCACCGTGCGGCGGAGCGGCGAATTGTATTCGTTCCAGCGCAGGATGTAGCGGAAGTCGGAAATGCCGGACGCGGCCAGCGTCTTGATCGGACCAGCCGATATGGCGTTGACGCGGATATTGTTCTTGCCCAAGTCGGCTGCCAGATAACGCACGCTCGCCTCAAGTGCTGCTTTGGCGACGCCCATGACGTTGTAGTGCGGCATGACTTTTTCAGCGCCGTAGTACGTTAGTGTCAGCATCGACCCGCCGTTGGTCATGAGCTTTTCGGCGCGCTGGGCGAGCGCTGTAAACGAATAGCAAGAGATGAGCAGGCTCTGGGTGAAGTTTTTTGCCGATGTGTCGACGTACCGTCCGTCGAGTTCCGCCTTGTCGGCATAGGCAATGGCATGGACGAGAAAGTCCAGGCGGCCCCAGGTTTTGGTGATTTCAGCAAAAACCGCATCGACGGAAGCCGTATCGGTCACATCGCACGGGAGCACGATTTTCGAGCCGAGGTCCTCGGCAAGCGGGATCACTCGTTTTTTGAGCGCGTCGCCTTGATATGTCAGTGCAATCTCGGCGCCCTGCGCGTGGGCAGCCTTGGCGATACCCCAAGCGATCGAGCGGTTGTTGGCAACGCCCAGGATCAGCCCGCGCTTTCCAGCCATGAGTGTGCCGGTTGCAGCCTGTCCGTTTCCGTCTGCCGTCACCATTACCGTCTCAACCTTTTGCCGCGCCCAACCCGACGTGTTGCGGGCCGTGCCTCAAATTCGAGCGGCACTCTACACAAAAGGCTCAGCCGGTCCAGATGCGTGACCGCACACCCAACCTACGATCCGAGGTCAACCTTCGAGCTTCCATTGCCCCGACGTGAGGCGGCAGGCGATTCCTTCAGTCTTCTTGGAGCTTGGGCCCGAGGTTAAGATCACGACCACATGGCGGCAGATCTGGCCCTGCTGGTCCTTGAACGACGTGACCGGTTGAACCAACCCGGACAGGCGGCCGTTGTTGCGATGCCAGACATAGCTTGCGCCGTCGCCGACTTCGGTGAGGGCAAATTGCACGCTTTCGAGCGCGGCGATTTCGTCCGTCTCATCGAGAACGACGCGGCTTGCGGTGGGTACTTCAGCAAATTTTGGTCGCGCCCAAAGTTTTTCTTTCGCGGGTGGGCAGCTGCAGGAGGTTTCACCGGCCTGGGGTGCTGGGGCTGGGACAACACCCGACTTTGGCTCGGTGGACGGGCCGGCTTGGAGGATGGTACCTGGTGGGGGGATCGTGCCTGGCGGCGTGATCCGCGCAGGCGCCTCGGCGATTTTTGCCCTGGTCGGTGGACCGGCGGGCTTCGCCTCGGCTGC
>JBBRKD010000444.1:0-2610 GCA_038218255.1 Hyphomicrobiales bacterium
GTCCGGGTTCGCGTACATCGCCAGCCAGTCGCGATACGGGTGGCCGGTGGGCGGCTCCCCCAATGCGGTAAAGTGCTCCCCGATGACCGCATAGATCCACGCGCAGGGAAGCATCACGGTGACGACCTCCGCGAGTGACCCCGTCGCGGCGACCTGGAGCATGTGGCGTGTATAGGCGTAGCTCGTCGGCGCCATGGGCGTGGCAGCCATCTGTGCCATCGTCAGACCGAAACGCACGGCGTACATCTCGTGGAGGGCGCGCTCCACCCGCACCGTGTCGATGAGGAATTCGCCGAACTTCAGGATGCGGTTGCGGTCGTCTGTTTTCGTCGCGGCGAAGGCGAACGTCTTCGCAAGGTCGGTGAGGAAGCGTGCGTCCTGCAAAATATAGAACTGAAACGTCTCCTGCGGCAGTGTCCCGTCCGCGAGTGCCACGACGAATGGGTGCGTCAGTTGCGCGTCCCAGATTGCGGAACACTCCCGCCGCATTGTCTCGGCGAATGATTCAGTCATGAAATAATCCTTTCATCGTCCCCTTTATTTTTTACGATAGTGGGTTCATCCCACGATAAGACGAGGTGATTGAGGGGCCGTGGCCAAGGCCGGGGGCGGCAACGATGGCGGCGTGGGTGTATCGCCTCGCCGCAGCGAAGGAACCGGGCACAGTCTTTCCTCGCGTGAGGCAGGCGAAGCCGGCGCCAACGATGACCACGCACGGGCACCGGTCGCCCACGCCGGCGCCCGGCACGAGATGAAGTCGGCTTTGCTCCAGGGACTGCAGCGAATGATGGGCCATGCGTTTTCGAGTACTATCGCGGGAATCCGCTCGGCGGCCCCCAGAAGGCGAACGCAGCGTTGAGCTCGACCGCATGAAAGGCCCAAGCGTCCAGACAGTCTGCATCGCCGCTGAAGCGTCCGAGCCGCGCCGCGCAGTCGAAGAACCCTGGCGCCGGTAAGCCGCCACGCGTCTTGCTGATGACCATGGCCGCGATGAAGGGGCGGTTAGCCGCTGCGTCTTCGGCCATGATCTGCTCCAACGCTTCCGTGACTTGATGAATAGTGTTCGGAGGTGAGAGCAGCAGCGCTTTGGCCGCTTCCTGATAGGTGATCGGCGAGCGCAGGTTAACGAGCGCTTCAAGGTGCGCTCGAAGCTGGCGGGCAGGCGTTTCAGGCGTGTTGTCCTCAACGGTCGTCGTCATGGCAACCTCCCAAGCTGTGGCAGTCATGAACTGCTCCTGACGAAATCGCTCAGACTCAAGCAATCGGCGTTCGCCGGCAAGGCTTTGGGGTCGGACGCGATACTCTCGACCACATTGCCGTCGGGATCGACCACCACGGTCCAGGCGCGCGAGCGATACCTGAAAGTAAGACGTGTGCGTCCGACGTCCTCGTTGATTCCGGTTTCGGCGACGCTGTAGACAATGCCCTTGCGCATTTCCAACTTGAGTAAGTCTGCCGAGAGCCCAAGCTTGGGCGCGAGCAACTCGGCATCGATCGTGATCTCGCCATTTACGATGGAGATCGCTGGTCCGGGAACAGCACTCATCGCGGTGCGGCTCCGACGACAGAGCCCGTCTCCGTCATGGGCTTGCCCGGAACGAAGTTGATGCAAAGATCGTCGAGTTCCTTCCGAAGCAGCGGCTCGCTCAAGAGCCCGCACGCATAGGGCGCCTGGCCGTCCCGGCTGCAGCCGTTGCCTTCCAGGTGCTCACACGACGCGCAAGTGCCGAAGGAAGGCGTACCTCTCTCCCTCGCCACTTGGCCAAGCATGCGGTGCAGGCCATTGGCGAAATGACCGCGGGCGCCGAGGGGGAGCGCGTCAGCGGCGCGGACCAGAGCTTCAAGGGGGTCGTGGGCAGAAATGGTCCTGGCTTTGTCGGTCAGATCAAGCCGGGCACTCCGCCCGTCGGCCTTTGATCGCATGCGCGTCAGATAGGCTCGGGCTTCGAGGCTTTTGATCGTCTGCGACGCCGTGCCGCGGGTTGTGCCGTGGAACGCAGCGAAGGCGGACGGGGTTCGTGAAAAACGATTGGCCCGCGCGAAATATCTGAGCACTGCCCACTGGGCCGGCGTCAGCCCCTCCACCAGCGCCTCGCGGGACGCTATGCGCCCCAAATGCAAAATCAGCTCCGCGATGACCCGACTGTCCATTTTTAGCTCCGCAGCTACGCTCAGGTGATAGCGTTTGCGAACCACCTTGACAGGATATTGATAGCGATACAATACTTGGTTCCAACGTTCTGGACGGCTCGCGTATCGATTCCATCACTTAAGCGCTCAAACAGGTGGTCGCCGCCCAGCACCGCCCAGCGCGCCTTCGCCGCGTTCCATGGTACGACCCGGGGCACGGCGTCGCAGACGATCAAAAGCCTCGAAGCCCAAGCCTATCTGACGCGCATGCGATCAGAGGCCGACGGGCGGAGCGCCCGGCTCGATCTGACCGACAAAGCCAGGGCCATTCTGGCCCACGACCCCCTTGAAACTCTGGTCCGCGCCGCTGACGCGCTTCCCCTCGGCGCCCGCGGTCATTTCGCCAATGGCCTGCACCGCATGCTTGGCCAAGTGGCGAGGGAGAGAGGCACGCCTTCCTTCGGCACTTGCGCGTCGTGT
>JBBRKD010000445.1:0-2577 GCA_038218255.1 Hyphomicrobiales bacterium
ATCTGCGCTTGCGATGCCAGCCCAAGATTTCGACGAACCGGTTCTCATGTCCCGCCCGTCCGAGGGCGCCGTCTCATGGGTCCCTCGTTCAGCTGTCTTTGCCGGCGCTGCACTGCTGACCGTGGCGTTCGCCTACGAGCTCTACAATGTCTTGTCGTTCGTCCGCCTGACGCCGATCCAGTTCATCTTCTGGATCCTGTCGACCATTTCGTTTGGCTGGATCGCGCTCGGCTCGCTCAGTGCCGCCATGGGGTTTCTCCCGCTTTTTGCTGGCGACACAGCCGACAGCATCGCGTTGCCGGACGCCAGCACACCGCCGCGCGTGAAAACCGCGCTGCTCGTACCTGTCTACAATGAAGACCCAGCCCGGATTGCTGGCACCATCGAGGCGGCCGTCGAGGATCTGGAACGGCTGGGCGCTGCCGGATCGTTTGACGTCTTCGTGCTCTCAGATACGCGCGATCCAACCGCTGGCCTCAACGAAGAGCGCATCTACGGCGCGCTTCGCCGCGCGCTCGCAGCCCGGATGCCACTCTATTACCGGCGGCGGCGGTTCAACACCGAGCGCAAGGCTGGCAACATCAAGGACTGGGTCGAACGGTTCGGCGGAGCCTATCCGCAGTTTCTCATTCTCGATGCCGATAGCGTGATGTCGGGCGAAGCACTCGTTCGGCTGGCACGCGGGATGGAAACAAGCCCCACGGCTGGGCTCATCCAAACGGTTCCCAGGCTCGCGGGCGGCACGACCCTGCTGCAGCGGCTACAACAGTTCGCCTGCAATACCTATGGCCCAGCGGTCGCCTCCGGCATTGCCTTCTGGCAACGCGACAACGGCAACTACTGGGGTCATAACGCGATGATCCGTACGGCCGCATTCGCAAGTGCCGCTGGCCTCCCTGAACTTCCCGGCGCCGCCCCGTTCGGCGGCCACATCCTCAGCCACGATTTTGTCGAAGCGGTGCTTCTTCAGCGCGCTGGCTGGGGCGTCTACATGGTTCCAAGCCTCGAGGGCTCCTACGAAGGTCTCCCTCCGGGGCTGATCGAGCTCATCGTGCGCGACCGCCGCTGGGCGCAGGGTAATTTGCAGCATCTGGCGATCTTAGGCGCGCCGGGCTTGACCGCGATGGGCCGCGTCCACCTCGCCATGGGCGCGTTCTCTTATATTGTATCCGGCATCTGGGCTGCCTCTCTCGCGGTCGGGCTCGTGCTGCTCCTCCAGGGCCAACAGCTCATTCCGAGTTATTTCCAAGACAGCAAGACGCTGTTTCCCGTGTGGCCCGTCATCGATCCAGGTTCCGCCCTTCGTCTGTTCATGGCGACCATGGCTGTCGTTCTGCTGCCCAAAGGCCTCGGCCTGATCCTGGAACTCCAGCGTCTCTATGGCACACGCGAGTGGGGCGGCTCCATACGCGCCATCCTCGCCGTGATGACCGAAACGATTGCCTCGATGCTCATCGCGCCGATCCTGATGGTCACCCAGACGTCGGCGGTTGCGCAAATCCTCATGGGGCGCGACGCGGGCTGGAAGCCCCAGTCCCGCGATGAGAGCGGCATCGCTCTGATGGACAGCTTCCGGTTCCATTGGCGCCACGTGGCGGTCGGCGTCACGCTCGCCGTGCTGTGCTGGGGGACGACGCCGGAACTCGCGATCTGGATGTCGCCGGTCATTCTCGGCCTGATGCTATCGCCCCTCGTCAACTGGTGGACCTCGCGACCAGCAAATAGGGTCTTGCGCTGGTTGCTCGCAACCTACGACGACCGCAACCCCCCACCAACGCTCGTGCGTGCGGACCGGCTCGCAAAAGTTTGGGGCGAACGGGCCGCCGGTCGCGATTTGGTGTCCGGCGTCGCATCCGGGGCCGTCGTATCCGGTATCGCCAGCGGCGTGTCGCGCCCCGCATAACCACCCGTCTTGAAAAAGCGCGTGCGTTAACGGCTCAGACGGCAACTGCGCAACACCTGTAAATTGTTGGGGACGGACGGGTTGCGCCGTCGGGCCGATCGGTCATAACACTGGCCAACGCGGGCCACATGGCCGCTCAAACTGACACCCGCTTCATCAGGGGTCTCGACGACCGGTCTGCGCGCGTCGCGGAACGTGAGACATCATGTGAGGCGGGGAGAGTCGTGTGACGTCTGACGGCTCATGTCGAACAAGAGTGCGGTCAATCATTCTGGCCGAGCGCACGTGCGGACGCCGCATCGTATCGCCGTTAACGTCTGCCCTGAGCCCGATCCTGGGCCCGATCCTGAGCCCGATCCTGAGCCCGAAGGTGGGCCCGATTGGCTCATCCCCCACCAAGGCAACGCTGGCCCTGATCCTCGCGCTCGGCGCCAACACGCCAGCAGTCCTTGCTCAACCCGTCGACCGCAGCGCATCGCCGCTGGCTTCGTCCAAAGCGCTCTCAACCTCAGCACTCTCGACCCTGGCGCTCAAACTCACCCAAGCGCCCATCGCGCTGACGGATGCATCTGGCGCCATTGTCTTCAAGCGCGGCGTATCACCCCAGACGCTCACTGAGCGAGCGGTCATCGACACACTCCGTGGATCGCAACTTGCAGCTCACGACGCAAAGC
>JBBRKD010000446.1:0-2575 GCA_038218255.1 Hyphomicrobiales bacterium
GTGCCGGTTTTGGAGCGCATGACGAGCGTTTCCGTTTCTGCCGTGTCGCCGCGAAATTTGACGCCCGACAGCAGCGATCCGCTCGTGACGCCCGTCATGGAAAAGATCACGTCGGCGGACGCCATGTCGCGCAGATTGAACTTCCGGTTGATATCGGTGATGCCCATCTTGGCGGCACGCTTGCGCTCCTCCTCATTGGCAGCCATCAGGCGGCCCTGGATCTGTCCGCCGATGCAACTCAAGGCGGCGGCGGCCAAGACGCCTTCAGGTGCGCCGCCCGAGCCTAAGTAGATGTCGATGCCGGTTTCTTCTGGGTTCGTGGTCCAGATGACGCCAGCGATGTCGCCATCGGGGATCAACTGGACGGCTGCGCCCGTCTCTCGTACCGCTTTGATCAGGTCGGCATGGCGGGGGCGGTCAAGGATGCAGGCCGTAATGTGCGACACGGGCACGCCCTTGGCCTTGGCGAGCGCGTTTAGGTTGGCTGCGTGCGAGGCGTCGAGATCAACGAGGCCTTCGGGATAGCCTGGACCGATGGCGATCTTGTTCATGTACATGTCGGGCGCATGCAGCAGGCCGCCGCGCTCGGCGATCGCTAGAACCGCGAGAGAGTTTGGCATAACCTTGGCGCATATCGTGGTGCCTTCGAGTGGATCTACGGCGATGTCGACATCGGGGCCATGTCCCCCGCCGAGCACTTCGCCGATGTAGAGCATCGGGGCTTCGTCCATCTCGCCTTCGCCGATGACGACCGTGCCGCGGATGGGCAAAAGCGCCAGCTCGCGCCGCATGGCGTCAACGGCTGCCTTGTCGGCCGCCTTCTCATTGCCGCGTCCGCGCAGGCGGGCGGCCGCGATCGCAGCGGCCTCCGTGACGCGGGCCACTTCCAGCACTAGCATGCGATCGAGGCCTTTAACGGCAGAGCTTGGGGCGGCGATATCGTCCATGGCGGTCGCGTCCTGACGTTAAAGTTTTTCGATCCGAATCATTTGCGGGCGTTCCGACACGTTACCGTCTTCTTCAATCGCTTTCAGCGCCTTGCGGATCGCTGCCTCGCGCGTTGGATGGGTGATGAGGATCACTTGCGCCTTTGGCGTGCCGGACGCGGGCGCTGCACCTGCGCGCGGTTTTTACTGGATCAGGCTCTCGAGCGAGACGGCTTCGTCTCCCATGCGCTTGGCAATGGTTGCGAGTGCGCCGGGTTTATCGACCACGGACAGCCGAATGTAATACGCGCCCTGATGCTGGCCCATGTCGGCGGGTGTATGCGGCTTGAGGAGCGCGACCGGCGTCAGAAACGGTGGCAGGATGCCGCCATGTGCGATGTCGAGGATGTCGCTTGCGACCGCAGAGGCCGTGGCGCGGGCGCCTGCTCCAGGCCCGATCAACATCAGGCTGCCTGCGAAGTCGCCATCGATCGCGACGCAGTTGGTGACGCCGCTCACTTGGGCGATGGCCGACAGGTTCTGCACCAGGACGGGCGAAACGCGCGCTTCGATGCCGGTCGGTGTGCGGGTTGCGACGCCGATGAGCTTGATGCGGTAGCCAAGCTCGTCGGCGGCCTCGATGTCGGCGCTCGTGATGCCCTCGATGCCTTCAATCTGCACCGCGTCGATCGCAGGCTTGGTGCCAAACGCTAGGCTCGTGAGGAGGGTGAGCTTGTGGGCGGCATCAAACCCGCCGATGTCAAACGTCGGGTCGGCCTCGGCATAGCCTTTGGCTTGCGCTTCGCCGAGCACGGAGAGGAACGGGCGGTTCTCCTCCTGCATCTTGCTGAGGATATAATTGCAGGTGCCGTTCAGAATGCCATAGACGCGCTGGATTTCGTTGGCGGCGAGGGCTTCGCGCAGCGTCTTGATAACAGGAATGCCACCGGCGACGGCCGCCTCAAAGTTGAGTTCAACGCCGTTGGCTTCGGCGAGTGCCGCGAGTGCCGCGCCGTGTCTGGCAAGCAGCGCCTTGTTGGCTGTGACGACGTGCTTTTTGGCGGTGAGGGCAGCTTCCACGGCTGTTTTGGCGACGCCCTCATCGCCTCCGATCAGTTCGACGAACACGTCGATCCCCGGCGCACGCGCGAGTGCGACGGGGTCGTCGAACCAGGTCAGATGGTCGATTGAGGGGCCGCGCGCTTTATCGCGTGAGCGGGCAGAGATGCCAGCGATCTGGATCTCACGCCCGATGGTTTCAGCCAAGCGCTGGCCGTGGGTTTCCAGCAGGCTGAGTAAGCCGGCTCCAACCGTACCAAGGCCCGCGACCCCAATCGTCAAAGGTGGTTTCATGACGGAAACTTCGTAACAGAGGACGGTTAGGGCGCGCGCGGGGGGCTGGCTGCTTCGACGACGGGAAGCTGATTATGCAGGCCCTCGCTGCCGCCCGAGAGGAAGCGTTTTATGTTGCGGGCGGCCTGCCGGATGCGGTGCTCGTTTTCCACGAGCGCAATGCGGACATAGCCTTCGCCGTATTCGCCAAAGCCAACGCCGGGCGAGACGGCGACGTCTGCTTTCTCGATCAGCAGCTTGGTGAACTCAACCGAGCCGAGTGCGCGGTAGGGCTCGGGGATGGGAGCCCAGGCGAA
>JBBRKD010000447.1:0-2558 GCA_038218255.1 Hyphomicrobiales bacterium
CCTGCATCGGGTTCGTTTTGCCAAAATGACTTCGGATCGGGCCGCGCGCCATGTCTAACAACGTCGATGTGATGCGTGACGCGCCAAGGACAGATCGACTGCCTTGAGGACGCGGGTCAGATGAATTTGCCGCGCATATCGGAGGAAGCTGTTCCGAGCCTGGGCGGCGGGGGGGTTGTGCGCGAGCGAGACGGCCTATTTGGGGCGCGCGCTGCGGCGGGAGCCGCGGGGGCGACCCCACGGTCGAAGGGCTGTACCGCACCCATTGGGTCTCACCTGAACTGTCCGCGAGCAAGCGGGAGCGGCTGGCCGCGCGCCGGCCGCGCACCGGAGCTTGTGGTTATCCAGCCGTCCAGCCGTTGAATTCGGAGTGGAGGCGCCACCGGTGCGGGGGCGCTAGTGATCTTTTGGTAGTGGAGAATCGGGTCCGGCATGCTTGCGCTGCGCCGAGCTCGCCGATCGCGTCAACAACGCGTCCCCGGTCGGCAGGAACTCGCCTCGCCAACGCGAAAAGCGTGCGGCATGCGGGTGGTGGTGCGGTTCAGCAGGAGCCGCGGCTGCTACGAGCGACGGGGTCTGCTGGTCGAGCCGCAAGCCATAAAGCAAGCGCAACACGAGCTCAGGGGTGACGGCGGCGAGTAAGCTCTTTAGATGACACGATGGCGCGTTGTCCAGATGGGCGACCATGCGTCATAGGGGTGCGAGATCTCGGCTCAGGGGAATCGGGTGAAAAGATCATGCGGTGACAAGGTTTTCGAGAAAGTCGTCGTCCCAGGCCGCGACCTTGCGGCTGGCGCGCATCGAGTGCTTGCCTTTGGCTCGTCTGATGAGATTGTGGGCCATGTGTTTGATAGTCACGAAGTTGGCAGGCGCATGATCCTTGCGGACCCGGCACTCGTCGTCGCGGAAGATCATATCCATCACCCAGTGCAGGCTGTTCTCTATCGCCCAATGACTGCGGATGGCGGGCCCCAGCAGAATGGCCAACAACACCAGCGAGGTGATGTAGAGGCGCGTCTCGGTTTCGATCTTGCCGGTTCCCGGGCTCGGCCCGGCGATCTCGCGGGTACCTTCGACGATCACCACGCCCTTCAGCCCGGGCCATTGATGGCGTTGCTGCAGCCAGTCGACATCGTGGATGACGGTCGTCTGGCGGGTTTCGATGCGGCCGTGATCGCCGTCGACCGTTTCGTGACGGCTGATCGTTGTATCCTTGAAGTCATTGACCTTCTGCTCGGCGACGAAGAGCTCCACATCCTGCATCAGCGACCCCTGGTTGCCTTTGAGGGCAAGAATGTAGTCGGCCTTCTTGTCGATGATCTTGCGGGCGATGTCGCGCTGGCAGCCCCACCCTTGTTCATATCTGGCATCGATGGTGACGATGGCGCCCTCGATCTCCAGCATGTCCAACAATTTGGGAATGGCGACGATCTCGTTGGACTTGTCGGCCACCTTGATCTGGCCAAGGACGAGGCGCTGGCGGGCGGCGAAGGCCGAGACCGTGTGGATGGGGTTCTTGGCGCCCTTTTTCTGGTAGGATCGCCGCGACGTTTTTCCGTCGATGGCGATGACCCCGGTCGGGACGCCGGTGAGCTCTGCCACCCACGCCACGAAGCAGCGCTGAAAGACCGCGGCGTCGAGGCTGGCGAAAATGTCGCCGAGATGATCGTGCGAGGGGGTGCCGTCCGCGAATGGCCGGAAACGGCGCAAGAGTTCAAGCTTCTTCTGGCCGAAGAGGGCGATATCGACGAAGCTATCGGCGCCGGCAAGCACCGCCAGCAGACACAACAGCAGCACCTCGGGGAGCGGGTACTTGATCTTCCCGCGCTGACGCGGATCGGACAACTCCTTGAAATATCTGAGGAAGACAATGCTCTCATCGAACGCCCCACAATCCCCTGCCAGAGCCTCCATCGCCATCCTCCACCAAACGAATCAGTGGATCACGACAGATTCAGCTCTTTAGGCCTTTGTCACGAACTTCTTCACCCGATTGCCCTGTTGAGTCCCTCGGCCGTTAGACTAGTAGCGCCTTCTTCAATATCATGGCAAAGTGGAAGGTCCGCGACGAGGATGCCCGCATGCTTCTCGGCGGTGTCTTGAACGGCCAGTTCTATGAGATAAAGAAGCGACACGAGCGGGTTCTCGACGTGGACTGGCTGACTCGGATCTCCTATCTGGTCGGCATATTCAAGGCCTTGAATATCCTTTATTTGGAAGCGTTGGCGGACGCCTGGATTCGACTGCCAAACGCCAATCGGCTTTTCGGCGGCCAGACGGCGCTCGCCTTCATGATCAAGGGCGGTCTGCCCGCGATGCAGACCGTGCGGCGCCTTCGACGCGCGGCGGGTCGGCGTGTGATCCTGCCACCGACGGCGCTCGTCCGCCAGAACGACACGCGCACCGCCTTATTGCATCGAAATAGAGCGACGGTGGCGATAATGTGCTGACGCGAATCGTCGACGATGATCGGCAATTTCACGAGATCCTCGATCTCGACCACGCCACGAGCGACAAGCTTCTGGCGGAAAGCAACCTTCTGCCCGGCATCGGCATTG
>JBBRKD010000448.1:0-2542 GCA_038218255.1 Hyphomicrobiales bacterium
GCCGCTCTCGACGAGCGCGAGCAATTGATCAGCTGCCAGCGCCAGCACCGTTGCCGCCGCGCAGCCAAACAGCACGAACACCCAGTTCTCGGTCTGGAGGCCGGAGAAGATATAATTGCCAAGGCTCGTCTGACCGACCGAGGTCGCAAGCGTGGCAGCCCCGATGGTCCACACCGTTGCCGTGCGGACGCCCGCCATCACGACCGGGGCGGCGAGTGGCACTTCCACCTGAAACAGCTTCTCGCGCGCAGTCATACCAACGCCGTCGGCTGCTTCCAGCACGCGCGCATCGACCCCCATCAGGCCGGTCACGCCGTTGCGCAGGATCGGCAGCATGGAATAGAGCGTGAGTGCGAGAACCGATGGCAAGAAGCCGAGCGCGGGGAGGCTCGCACCGAAAGCTGCTTGCGTCACAGACGACAGCCCGAGCAGGAGCGGATAGAACAGCGCCAACAGTGCAAGCCCTGGGATCGTTTGAACGAGGCCGGCGGCTGCAAGCACGGCCCATCGGATGTTGGGCGAGCGCGCCGCGGCAACTGCCAACGGCAGGCTCAACGCGAGGCCGAGCGCCATCGCGGTCGCCGAGATCAACACATGATTGGCAAGATATCCCGGCAGTTCGCGGAACGCAGCCGCCATCTGATCACTCATGACGACGTCCCGCCTGCGTTGACAATGGCGCGAACGCGCTCGGCCTGCTGCAACGGCACCGCCATCAGAGCTGCCACGTCTGGGTCAGATTGCGGGGCGAGGATACCGCCGGGACTGACGTCAGCGATGACGCGACCAGCCTTCATCACGACAATCCGGTCCGCTAGCAGAATGGCCTCCTGCATATCGTGCGTCACCATGATCGTCGTTAGGCCGAGCGTGTCGTGCAGGCCGCGATAAGCCGTCCCGATGGTGTCGCGCGTGACGGGGTCAAGCGCGCCAAACGGCTCATCCATCAGCACGATGCGAGGCCTTGCGGCGAGCGCGCGGGCAACGGCCACGCGTTGCTGCTGGCCGCCAGATAATTCACCGGGAAACCGCTCAGCGAACGTGCGCGGCAGCTCGACCAGATCGAGGAGTTCGTCGGTGCGGGCCGCGATGTCGGCTGAGGCCCAACCAAGCAATTGCGGCGTGATCGCAATGTTTTCGCCCACCCGAAGATGGGGGAACAGCCCCGCGCCCTGGAACACATATCCAATCCGCCGCCGCAAATCAGATGCCAGGCCAGCCGCCACTGGCGCGCCATCGATCCGGACTTCGCCGCGCGTGGGCTCGATCAGTCGATTGATCATTTTCATCACGGTGGTCTTGCCCGAGCCCGACGTGCCAACGAGCGCGATAAATGAACCGTGAGGCACGGTCAGCGTCACATCATCGACCGCAGGTATCACCCCGTTCGGGTAAGATTTGGTCACGTGGTCAATCTCGATCAGGGCTGGCTCTCCGCTTTGGATCTGTGGCTGATCGCGTTGTGGTTTTTCCGCATCGAGCAACCTATATCAACGACCGCGCGTCACGTACGGTCCAAACGACCCGTGCGATGATGTTCAAACATGGTGTCTGCGAACAAAGGGAATGGACGATGACGTTGATGATCACGCGACGCTGGGCGGTCACGCGGGGCTGTGCGGCTGCCGTCCTGGTTTGTATGGCAACGACGACGGCTGTGGCACAAACCCCCGCGCCCGCGCCGACGCTTTATTTCTCGGCCATTCCCGACGAGGATGAAACCAAGCTGACAGCAAGGTTCAACACGGTCGCGGCCTACCTCTCGAAAGAACTGGGACTGCCCGTGCAGTACATCCCGCTCAAGAGCTATCCAGCCTCCGTGACGGCGTTCAAGAACGACCAAATCCAGCTCGCGTGGTTTGGCGGGCTCACGGGTGTTCAGGCGCAACGCGCCGTTCCAGGCTCGCAAGCCATTGCCCAAGGTGCCGAAGACAAGGCCTTCGTAACCTACATTATCGCCAATGCCGCAACAGGCATTGAAGCTGGACCCGAACTGTCCAAGGCCATCGCTGGCAAGACGTTCACGTTCGGCGCCAAGACCTCAACGTCGGGCCGCTTGATGCCGGAGTTCCATCTGCGCAAGATTTTCGGCAAGGGGCCAGACGAGATCTTTTCAAAGGTCGGGTACTCGGGCGACCACACCAAAACCGTCGAACTGGTTCAGTCAGGTGCCTTCGATGTGGGTGCCGTCAACTTCTCCTCATTCGACGATATGGTGAAGAACGGCAAGGCCGATCCCGCCAAGGTCAAGATCATTTGGAAGACGCCGCCGTTCCCCGACTACAACTGGATCATTCGCGGCGATGTGGACAAGAAGTTCGGCGCTGGCACGCTTGAAAAGGTGCGGGCGGCCATTCTGGGCATGAAAGACCCGGCACTCTTGGCGGCGTTCCCTCGCGCGGCGTTCATTCCGGCGCAGAATTCCGATTATGCGCCCATCGAGGATACCGCCAAGCAGTTGGGCCTGCTGGATTGATCCCGCTCGCAGTCCTCCGCGATGAAACGATCAGTTATGGCGCGCGCCAGGTGTTGGCGAACGTCT
>JBBRKD010000449.1:0-2539 GCA_038218255.1 Hyphomicrobiales bacterium
CGTTCACCGTTCGCTGACTCAGTCTGTTGACCGCCGTTGACCTCGGCTACTTCGTCGGCTTCACGGTCTCGCCCTTCCGGATGTAGACCTTCTTGGTGATTTCCTGCTCCGTGTGTCCCAGCAGCTTGCTTGCCGCGGCCAGGTCGTCGATGTCGCTCGCGGCTCGGGGCCGGATATCTCGAAACTGAAACTTCCTGATCCGCTCGGCGAGCGCTGCGCCTTCAGGACTTCCGTCTTTCTCGGCCGCCGCGGCGGCAGTCTTCCGGGCTGCGTCGAAGCGAATGCGCAGCGTCCATCGGTTGAGCGGTACCCCGGCCGGCGTTGCGACAAGAAACAAGCTGCTGACCTTGCGCGGTCGTGCGCGAATCCGATCCAGCAATTGGCCAAGCTCCGTTCGCGTCCCGCCGGGCTTATCGAGCGTGATCCGCAGGCGCTTTTTGGTCTTGCCTTGTCGAACCTCCAGCGCACCTTCTTTAATGTCCGTAACGCTCATCTTCAGCACGTCGGCCGGCCGCTGGCCGCTGAGGTAGTTGAGGTCCATGGCGTCTTGCAGCTCGATAGGCGCACAGGCATACACCGCACACCACACCGGTTCGTCGACGTAAAAATCACGAGGCATCTCGCGGTTCTTCCGGACGCCGCGGACCGGGTTGTCTTTCGAGGTGTAGCCCCATTCGCGAGCGAGGTTGAACACGTGCGACAGCAAAGCCAGTTCGCGATTCGCTCGCACCTTGGCTCCTCGACGATCGCGGTACTGGGCAACGTGCTGCGGCGTGATCGCATCGACAGGCGCATTGCCGAAGACCTTCGTCAGCTGCTTCAGATTGGCGATGTAGTCGCGCTGGGTCGCAGGCGCACGCAATGGCACGATCTCGCGCTCGTAGCGTCCGAAGACGTAGGCCATCAGGCCTGTTTCGCGTGGAATGGGCTTGCAGTCCAGTTCGGCCCACTTCCGCTTGGCTTCATTGAGGTCGGTGCCAAGGGGCACCTCAACGCGCCGGCCTTCGGCATCGCGACCGTTGTAGTAGTAGGCCGTCCAGACCCGACCCGAAACGAGCTTCTTACTTCGACGCAGCATCCGGGGCGGCAGGTCTCGCGAAGTGGATTTAGGACGCATGGCCAGCGGTTACCGAAGAGACGAGAAGTCGGGCGCCCAGCCGCCGGTCGCCATCAACGCGTTTGGCGTGATGCCGGCCAAGCGCAGTCGGGTGTAGAGGCGGCCAACAATCGGGTCCCCGGCTCGGTTGGTGACGTAGGTCCACCCAGCCGCCTGGAGCCAGGCGACTTGGTCGGCGCGTCGACCGCAGCCGGTAATCTGTTGAATCTCCTCAACCGTGAGGGTCTCGCTCGGCAGCGACATCTCGAAAACGGCGGTCATTGCCCTCCCTCCTTTGTCTGCCCGCTCGGGCACGCCACGACATCACTGCTTTGTGAGTCCTTCAATGCAGAGGCGCCGATTTGCTGCACCCTCGGATTGCCCGCGCTCGTCAGTTCTCCAATCGCCGCCGCGACAAGGTCAGCCCGGAAGTACGTTCGACGACCGAGGCGAACCGAGCAGGATCGGAGTTGAGTGCCCAGCCCCTTATCCCTGCGCATTCGCTGACGCATCGCATCTCCGGCCACGGCGCCGCCTAGACCAAAGAGCGCTGCCATGTCCGCGTAGGTCATCAACGGACCGAATCGAGCCACCAACATTTCCTTCAGCGACATGCCAACTCCTTGCCTCGGCGCGCCGGGGTATGATCCACCGATTGTTCACCTTGTGCTAAACGTCACTGTACGGCTGGTGATCGCATGTGTCAAGCACATGCTAAACATTTGGGATGCTGCACATGCTGTACCTCGACATTGACTGGATTGCCAAACTCGATGCCCTTCGAGACCAGATGTCCTTGAACGACTCCCAAGTGGCTGCGGAACTAGGCCTCAGCAGATCAATGCTTGCGCAGGTGCGCAGCGGCCATCGGCAGCTGCCCACCAAGGCAAAGCTGCGCCTGCTGGACAGGTTGGGCTACGCGCTGAGTCGCGGGATGGTGCTGGCCACCCTCAGCAACGAGCTGACGGAGACGATCACAGCGGCAGACAACCAGCGCGCGCTGGACCGCGCATCGCAGCTGGCGTGCTTCACCTTCCTGGAGGAAGAGTTCGATCGACTTGAACCCGCCGCAAAGAAAAAGTTCTTTGACCTTCTGTGTGACTTGGGAGCCTGCGATCGCGGCAAGTTGGGAGCACTGCTAGGGTTTCGACCGACTGAACTGCGAGAAGTCCAGAGCGGTGAGAAGCACCTGCACTTCCTTGCAAAGGCAGCGATCTACGAGAACTTCGACTTGGTTGAACTCGCCAAGGTAATCGATCAGATCGCGCCCGGCCCGGTCAGCTGACGGCGCCAACCCTCGGTCGCGCAGCGCCCGCAGTAGGCCGGGGTTGTGCGCTGCAATTGAATTTGCTATCCTGCGCATCACCCCGACAGACAACGGTCGCCATGATTCGCTGCCATCTCTCGTCCCTCATGGGCCGAGACAAGCTCAACATCTCCGAC
>JBBRKD010000450.1:0-2526 GCA_038218255.1 Hyphomicrobiales bacterium
CCTGTTCGCCACGGTCGCGGGAAGCTGGATTCCGGGTTCGTCGCTGGAGCCGTATTTTTCGCTCAGCCGCGAGCAGACGATCTTCGCCCTGTGTGCGTATGGATTCATCGCATCGGTGTTGCCCGTCTGGCTACTGCTCTGTCCACGCGATTATATTTCGAGCTTCCTCAAGATCGGCACCATCGCCCTGCTCGTCGTCGGCGTCATCGCGGCCAATCCCGCGCTGCCGTGCCCGATGGTCAATCAAACCTTTGCCGAGGGGGGGCCGACGTTTCCGGGCAATATCTTTCCGTTCGTCTTCATCTGCATCATGTGCGGGTCCATTTCCGGCTTTCACGCTCTCGTCGCCTCCGGCACCACGCCCAAAATGATCGACAAGGAAGGAGACATCCGCACCATCGGCTACGGCTCGATGCTGATCGAAGGCCTGGTTGGCGTCGTCGCCCTGATCGCCGCCGCGTCGTTGCCCGTCGATCTTTATTACGACATCAATGTCGATCTCGATAAGGCGCCGCAATTTCAGGGCAAGCTCGACGAGCTTTACAAGGAGCAAGGGATCGACCGGGCCGCCAAGGCGCAGATGGGCGTGCGGAATCTGCACGATCTCAAGGTGCAGGACGCAAACTTGGCGGAGATGGAGCAGTTCGTCGGCGGCGAATCGTTGCGTGGCCGCACCGGCGGGGCTGTCACGCTGGTCGTCGGCATGTCGCGCATCCTGACGCAAGCGAGTGCCGCGTTTATCGATCCGAGCTATACGGGGTTTCTCATCAAATACTGGTATCACTTCGCAATCATGTTCGAGGCGCTGTTCATCCTCACCACCATCGACACCGGCACCCGCATCGCCCGCTTTCTGATGCAAGAAACCATCGGCCAGGCGATCCCGCAGTTCGCGAGAACCGATTGGCTGCCCGGCTCAATCTTCGCGACCGGCATCGTCACCGTCGGCTGGGGAGCACTGGTTTCGACGGGTTCCATCGGCACGATTTGGCCAATGTTCGGCATCGCCAATCAATTGCTCGCCGTGCTGGCGTTGTGCTTGATTACGACGCTGCTCATCAACAGCGGCCGAGCGCGTTACGCCTGGGTGACGCTGCTGCCGATGGCGTTCGTGACGGCGACGACAATGTCGGCGGGCGTCATCATGGTGAACAACTTCGCGAATCTGCCCAACCGCATCACCGGCATATTGAACCTCAGCCTGACCGTCTTCGTCATGGCCTCGGTCGCGTTCATACTCTTGTGGGCGCTCAACCGCTGGCTGCTGGTACTGCGGGGCGTCATTCCAACGCGTTTGAACCACGGGGGGCACGGGGACCACGGGGACGGACAAGGGCGATGAATACTATCGCCAGTTGACATGGGAGGGCCGTCGAACGATCCCGTTGGTGGCGTATTCAGGGAGCCTCCGGGCATTTACCCTCTTGCATTTCCCCGTGATCCCCGTGCCCCCCCCGTGGTTCCATTGAAAGCGGTAAACTGGCATGCGCGCATTGGTCACCGGAGGCACGGGCTTCCTGGGCAGTCATCTGGTCGAACGCTTGCTTGGCGCGGGACATCACGTGCGCGCCCTGGCGCGCACGCCGGCCAAAGCTAGCGACCTGGCAGCGAAAGGCGCCGTGATCGTGCAAGGCGACGTGACCGTGCCGGCCTCGTTGACGGCGGCACTGCAAGGCGTCGATGTCGTCTTTCACTCGGCCGCCCTGGTGTCCAACTGGGCACCGTGGTCCGCGTATCTGGAAACGACGGTGCAGGGAACGGAAAACCTGCTGGCCGCGGCCGAGCGTGCCGAGGTCGGGCGGTTTGTGCATGTCAGCACCGCGCGCGTGTATGACGATCGCTATTGCCGACGCCAGCGTGTCGTAACGGAGGACGCCCCGCATGGCGAGCGTGGCTTTCGGCCCATGGGGTATTACGCTCACGCCAAGGTGCTGGCGGAGGCGGCAGTCTGGCGCTATCGGCCTCGGTTGGCGGTCAGCGTCGTGCGGCCGGCGTGGATTTATGGCCCGCGCGATGAGTTGATCGTGCCATCGGTCCTGCGGTTTCTGCGCGATCCGGGCGCTCGTTGGCCGGGCCGGGTCGATCCGTGTGCCGATGCCATCTACGTGACCGACGTGGCCGACTGCGCGATTGCCGTCGCGCAACATCCGGCCGGCGTGGGGCAGGCGTTCAATGCGTCGCCTCACCGTCGCTTCGGGGTGCGTGAGTTCCTGGGCGAGTTCTGTAAGTTGATGGGATTGAAGCTGCCCGTCCGCTCGGCTCCAGCGTTTCTCGCGGTGCTGCTCGCTCACCTGTCGGAAGGGTGGGCCTCGCTGCGGCGCAGTCAGACGGCGCCGACCGTCACCCGCGCCGGCGTAGCCATTCTGACCGAGGACATTCGCTACGATCCCACGAAGGCCGAGCGCGAGATCGGTTGGCGTTCGCAAGTCGAGCTCGCTGACGGCGTCGCGCGGACAGTGCGTTGGCTGCAAGACCGGTTCCCGGAATTAGCGGACACGAAACAAATGGCGAGCCGAGCCCCGTGAG
>JBBRKD010000451.1:0-2523 GCA_038218255.1 Hyphomicrobiales bacterium
GGCTGGCCGATTGCCAACGTCACGATGAGGCTACGCAAGGTCGCCAAGCGCACGCAGGCCGAACTCGGCGAGTTCACTGCGCTCCTGTCTGAGAAACTGTCGAGCGCACGGCTCATCAAACTGTATGCCCTCGAAGACTATACGAGCGGGCGCGTCAACCGCAGCTTTGAGCAGTTAAACAAGCTCAAGATGAAGGCCGTCAGCGCCCGTGGGCTCATCGATCCCATGCTAGAGGCCTTCGGCGGGCTTGCTGTGGCTGGCGTCATCGCGTTTGCCTATTGGCGGATCTCAAGTGGCATATCGACGGTCGGCGACTTCATGGGCTTCGTGTCGGCCCTTCTGTTGGCGGCCCAGCCGCTGCGTGCCGTGAGCGGGCTCCCAGCCAAACTGCAGGAAGGCGTTGTCGGCTGCGAAAGTTTCTATGCCCTGATGGACGAACGACCCTGTGTCGTCGATACGCCAACCGCGCGTCCGCTCGCCGTCGGCACAGGCGCCATTGATTTTGACGCGGTCTCCTTTGCCTATGACGGCACGTCGGCAACGGCGGCCGCAGCGGTTCGCAATGTGACGCTGCACGTGCCCGGTGGGCAGACTATTGCCTTCGTCGGCCGTTCAGGTGCCGGGAAGACAACGCTCGTCAACCTCGTGCCACGCCTCTTCGATGCAACCGGCGGGCGTATTCTGATCGATGGGCAGGATATCCGCGACGTGACAATCACCTCGTTGCGCAGCGCGATCGCCATCGTCAGCCAGGACGTGACCCTGTTCGACGATACGATCAAAGCCAACATCGGGCTTGGCCGTTTAGGCGCGAGCGACGCCGACATTATCGCGGCCGCTAAGGCTGCCGCCGCGCACGACTTCATCCAGGACCAACCCGACGGCTACGAGACCCAGATCGGCGATCGCGGCATGCGGCTGTCGGGCGGCCAGCGTCAGCGCATTGCTCTTGCCCGTGCCATCCTGCGCAATGCCCCCATTCTGCTGCTGGACGAGGCCACCAGTGCTCTCGATAGCGAGAATGAGCGCCTCGTGCTGGACGCACTCGCGCGCTTCAAGCAGGGCCGCACGACGCTTGTAATTGCGCACCGCTTGTCGACCGTCAGGGACGCTGATCGTATCGCCGTGTTCGAGGATGGGCGTATTGTTGAAGTTGGCAACCACACCGAGTTGATGGCCAAAGATGGTGCCTATGCCCGTCTGGTGCGCGCTCAAGCGCTCGGCGACGACCCGCAGCAACAGGCGCTGCCAACAGTGGCCTAATGGCCGCGCGCCCTAGTGAGGCGCGAGCACATCCTGGGGCCCGGGCTTGAGGGAGGCCCCCTCAGCCGTAATGAGCCATCGGCGCGGGAACGGACACCACGGGTGCCATCGGCATCGTCGGCGCGCGGGGGTTGGTCGCTTCGAGCGCAATCAACCGATCAAGGTCGGCGATCACTTTCTGTGCGAAGGAACCAAGGTGAAGGTAGAACGTGATCATGATGATCACGCTCTCAAGCGCTGCTGGATTGTGCCGGGCGATGTCGGTCACCGTGTGCCAGAACGGGCGGCGCAATTCGGGGCGCGTGATGGTCATGCGCCAAACCAGCCGCGCGAGGAAGCCTGCGTCATGCAGGGCACCCTTGGCGTCGAACTCCTGGTCGATGTCGGGGCGCTTCAAGGCGCGACCAACGCCCCGCACGCGCTCGAAGTACGCCTTGGGCTCGTAGATGTTTTCCAGCACCCGCTTGTAATCCATGAGGATTTCTTCACGCGGGCGCAGCGTAATGAAGTTGAGGCCAGCCGAGCACTGATCCCCGCCGCCCTCTTCAAACGGCAGCAGCCGCTTTTCAGCCTGCAGGCGGCGCGTCAACTGCGTGTTGGGCAGTGCCGTCAGCAATCCAACCATCGCAACCGGAATACCCGTGTCCTCGATGCAGTGGATCATGCCGTCAACCATGGAGCCTTTTTCGGTGTCGAAACCGACGATGAATCCCGCGATCACGAAGATGCCCGCGTCATAAATCTTGTGGACGCTTTCAGCGAGGCTGCGGCGCGTGTTCTGCTTCTTCTGAGTGGCAATGAGCGTTGCCGTATCGGGGCTCTCGATGCCCACAAAGATCGCGAAGAAATTGGCTGCCTTCAGCATACCGAGAAGCTCGGTGTCGTCGGCAAGGTTCATCGACGCTTCGGTTGAGAATTCGAACGGGAACTTGCGCTCTTTCTGCCATTGCTGGAGGGCAGGCAGGAAGCGCTTCAGGGCTTTCTTGTTGCCGATCAGATTGTCGTCCACGAAATCGACGTGTCCGCGATAGCCAGCATCATACAGCGCCTGCAGTTCGGCCAGCATCTGATCGTTGGTCTTGGAGCGCGGCACGCGGCCGTAGAGCTCGATGATGTCGCAGAATTCGCAGTTGAACGGGCACCCACGGCTGAACTGCACGCCAACGTAGAGGTAGTGGTCAAAGTTGATCAGATCGAAGCGAGGGATCGGCGTTTTCGTCACATCGACTTGGAACCTCTTGCCTTCGAAAGTTCCGCTCC
>JBBRKD010000452.1:0-2513 GCA_038218255.1 Hyphomicrobiales bacterium
CGATCAA
Source organism: Hyphomicrobiales bacterium (assembly GCA_038218255.1). Taxonomy (GTDB): domain Bacteria; phylum Pseudomonadota; class Alphaproteobacteria; order Rhizobiales; family Hyphomicrobiaceae; genus JANXVY01. Next base: position 8 of record JBBRKD010000452.1, read on the forward strand.
TAACAGAACCCATAGACGGGGCTTGAACAGAGAATGATGGCATTCACCTTCTCCCTCTCACAACGTCCATGGTGATAACGAATGAGAATTCAAATGCCCCGGGATGCAACCATCCATCCCGGGGCACATCTTGAAGTCACTTAAGCCAGTGCGGCTTTCCCAAATTGTGCAGCCTCATTCTCCGACTTGCGCACGGCGATCATGTAGATCAAAACGCCGAACACAGCTTTGGCGAGGATGTCTGCAATCGTGTACCCGACTTGAACGCCGGTGGCCGCCAGCCCGCCCGAGATGCCGATCATCGGCAGAACGAACACGACGGGATAAAAGCACCAGGACACAACGGTCAGGTCTCGGGCCGCCTTCACCAAACCCCTAACGTTGGCTGGTTGCGAGGCAATTGACGCGTTCAACCCGCCGTAAAGCTCATAGACGATGATCACAAACGGGACCATTGCAAGACCCCACCACATCCATTTGGTGGCGAAAACGGTCGATACCTCACCTGGATAACCGAGTGCGACCATGAGTGCCGCAAGCAATCCCAAGCGCACACTTTTCGACCACGTTTCCTGTTCCGACAGCTTCATCACGAGGATAAGCTCGACGAGCAAGAGAGGGACAGTCAAAAGCCAATCGACATAGCGGTAGGCGTCGTTGAATGGCTTGCCAGTCGGCATCACACTGCCGTTGACGATCGTGAAGGCGGCTTCCCAGCTGTCGAAAATCCGCACGTAATGGTAGAACGCAATCGCCGTCACAAGACCGCTGATGGTCAAAGCCGTTTTGTAATACGAACTGACCTGCGAGCGACCCAGCCACAGGAACAGCGTCGCGGCCCCCATAACGGCAATGGTGAACGAAAAAGCGTTGTAGACCAGCTCGAACTGGCCCGGCGTCATTGTAGCCATGGTATGCCTGCTTTTTTTCTGGCGCGGGATAGCGCAGATGGTCGACGCCGATCAATTCATGATCTAGCGGATGTAGGTGTAACGACCGGGGTCTGCCTCTGGTTTGATCAATCGCGTACTGTATTTGCGCCAAAAGCTAATATGTCGCGGACATTGAATCGGACAGCATTTTTCATTTCGGCAGCCACGCCTAAAACGTCAGTTGCTTTTCGACTTTCGTCTAAAGCCTTGTATCTGGTAAAATCGCCATCAACTGGCATCGAGCCCATACAACGTGTGCAACGCCCGAACCGCAAGCTCCGCGTAGGCCGCGTCGATCAGCACCGAGATTTTGATCTCCGACGTCGAGATCGCGAGGATGTTGATCCCCTTTTCCGACAACGCCTTGAACATCTGGGCAGCGACGCCGGCATGCGAGCGCATGCCAATGCCGATCACCGACACTTTCACGACGTCGGCTGAACTCATCACGTCGAAATATCCGATGTCGGATTTGGCAGCCTTGAGCACTTCCAGCGTGCGCGGCAGTTCGGCCGCCTGCACCGTGAACGTCATGTCGGTGCTCTTGCCGTCGGGCGCGACATTCTGCACGATCATGTCGACGTTGATACTCGCGTCCGCCAGCGGCCCGAAAATGCGCGCTGCGATCCCCGGCTTGTCGAGCACCTTGAGGATGGTCACCTTGGCTTCATCCTTGGCGAACGCAATGCCGCTCACAACCTGCTGTTCCACGATCTCATCCTCGTCGCAAACAATCGTTCCGATATTCTCAAGCTGGCCCGGGTTTACCGCGTCCATGGCATCAGGCGCGACGAAACTCGACAGCACGCGGATCCGCATCCGATGGACCATCGCGAGCTCGACCGAGCGCGTCTGCAGCACCTTCGATCCAAGCGACGCCATCTCCAGCATCTCTTCATACGAGACCTTTGGCAGTCGCTTGGCCTTCGACACGATCCTCGGGTCGGTGGTGTAGACCCCGTCGACGTCGGTATAGATGTCGCAAACGTCAGCCTTTAGCGCGACGGCGAGCGCAACTGCGCTGGTGTCAGACCCGCCCCGGCCGAGCGTCGTCACCCGGTTCGTGGCGCGCTCGATGCCCTGAAATCCCGTGACCACCGCGACTTCCCCGCCATGGACGCGGGCCGCCAGATCGTCCCCGTCCACCGCCATGATGCGGGCCGACCCGTGTGCGTTGCTCGTCAGCACCGGCACCTGCCATCCCTGCCACGAGCGCGCCTGCAACCCGAGCGATTGCAGCACGATCGCGAGCAGCCCCGCCGTCACCTGTTCACCCGTCGCAACGACGGCATCGTATTCGCGCATATCGTGCAGCAGCGAGGCTTCACGCACCCACGTGACGAGTTGGTTCGTGACCCCCGACATGGCCGAAACCACGACCGCGACCTTGTTCCCGGCATCAACCTCGCGCTTCACGTGGTGCGCGACGTTGCGGATGCGTTCGACCGTGGCGACGCTGGTGCCGCCGAACTTCATGACGACAACGGCCATCGCCTGTCCTGTCCCAACTGGTTCAAATAAGCGGCGGATCAATACCCATTCACCGCCCCCCCTGCAACTAGGGAGTGTCTGTT
>JBBRKD010000453.1:0-2498 GCA_038218255.1 Hyphomicrobiales bacterium
CCGACCTCATGCCGTCTGACATCATCGGCTCGGAAGTTCTCGAAGACAACCCGGGCCAGCGGCGCTCGTTCCGCTTTATTCCCGGCCCAATCTTCACGCAGCTTCTGATGGCTGACGAAATCAACCGCGCCTCCCCCAAGACGCAGTCGGCGCTCCTTCAGGCGATGCAGGAGCACCATGTGACGGTCGCGGGTCAGCGCCACGATACGCCGACGCCATTCCATGTGCTCGCGACGCAAAACCCGCTGGAGCAGGAGGGCACCTATCCGCTTCCCGAAGCCCAGCTTGATCGGTTTTTGCTCCAGATCGACGTCAATTATCCCGATCTCGCCGCCGAACGCCGCATGCTCTATTCGACGACCGGTACCGAGCGCCGTGAGGTTGAAACCGTGTTTTCGGCGGCTGAGCTCATGGCGACGCAGCGGCTGGTGCGCCAGATCCCGGTGCCCGACAAGGTTGTGGAAGCGATCCTGAAACTCGTCCGCTCGGCGCGTCCTGGTACCGGCGTCAATGTCGAGACCGACCGTTTCATCGCCTGGGGTCCGGGGCCGAGGGCGAGCCAAGCGCTCATGCTCGCTGTGCGTGCCAAGGCGCTGATCGACGGGCGGCTTGCGCCTTCGGTGGACGATGTGGTGGCGCTGGCTGATCCGATCCTGCGCCACCGCATGGCCTTGACGTTTGCGGCGCGCGCCGAAGGACAGGACCTCGGCGGCATTATCCAGCGGCTGGCCGCTCTGGTGGAGTAACCCACACAATGGCCGCGCCGACCAAAACTCTTGCGACTGCACGGCGCGAATTGACGGGGCTCGAACACACAGCCCACGGTCTCGCCGACCGGCTGCCCGATCTCCTGCTCGATGCGGAGCGGATCGCGGCAAACGTGTCCCACGGCATTCATGGCCGCAGGCGCGCTGGCCCGGGAGAGACGTTTTGGCAGTTCCGCGTTTATGGCTCGAACGATAGCGCCCACACGATTGATTGGCGACGCTCGGCGAGTTCCGACCAGCTCTATGTCCGCGAACGCGAATGGGAAGCGGCCCACACGGTCTGGCTTTGGCCGGATGTGTCCCCGTCGATGGACTTCAAAAGCCACCTGTCGGTGGTGACAAAACGCGAGCGGGCTATCGTGTTGATGCTGGCGGCGGCTGAGCTGCTCGTGCGCGGCGGAGAGCGCGTGGCGTTGCTCGGCCTCACGCAGCCGATTGCGCATCGCCGTGCGGCGGCCAAACTTGCCGAGAGCCTCGCTCAGAATGCGCATAATCCGGCGCTCGACGGGAGCCTGCCGCCCAAAGCGCGGCTGTCGCGTTTTTCAGGTGCGGTGCTGTTTAGCGATTTCCTCGACCCCATCGCTGAGCTACGCGAGCGGCTTGAATTTTTGGCCGCGAGCGGCGTGACGGGGCATCTGGTGCAGGTGCTGGACCCGGCTGAGGAAACGCTGCCCTATTCGGGCCGCACTGAGTTTGTCGGCCTCGAAGGCCCCGAGACTTGGATCGCAGAGCGGGCTGAAACGTTGCGACCCGCTTACATCGCAAAGCTCGTAGCGCATCGCGCCGAACTTGCCGCAATGGCCGCGCGGCTTGGGTGGTCGTTCCTTGTCCACCATACCGACCGGCCAGCGTCTGAGCCATTGCTGTCTCTGATCGTGCGCCTTCAAGGGGCGGCCGACGGCACAGGCTGGCAGCCAGCTGCTGGCCCGACGGCTGAACTGCGGGGCCAGTCATGACGATCGGCGCGCTTGCGTTCCTCAATCCGTGGCTGTTGGCAGCGCTCGCGTCGCTGCCGATCATCTATTGGCTGTTGCGAACCGTGCCGCCGCGCCCGCGACAGGTGGCGTTTCCCGCAACCCGCATTCTCGTTGGACTAGAGAACAAGGAAAAGACGCCGGCGAAAACGCCGTGGTGGCTGTTGCTGATCCGATTGCTGGCGGCGGCCCTCGTGATTGCAGCGCTTGCCGAACCGATCCTGAACCCCTCCCGCGAAAAGGGCCTCCAAGGCTCCGGCCCCGTTGTGATCGTTGTCGACAACGGCTGGGCGAGTGCGGCGCGCTTTGGTCCGCGTGCGAGCCTCACCGATCGGCTCATCACGGAGGCGGAAGCGCAGCGCCGCCCGGTCGTCGTGCTCGCGACGGCTGCCTCCGCTAAAACGGCTGCGGCCCGCATCGAAGCCCCCAATGACGCGCGCGCCTCAGCGGCAGCCCTCGTGCCGCAGCCGTTTGCGCCCGATCGCATGGCAGCGCTGGCCGCGCTCGAGACGACGCTCGCCAAAGCCACCGGCGGTACCAGCCTCGTCTGGTTGACGGACGGTATCGACCACGGCGGCTCGGCAGCAGCGTTCACCGCCGGTCTGGCAAAGCTCGGCCAGCTTGCGGTCGTCGAAACGGCTGCAAGCGACGCTGGGCTTGGCCTGACGGCGGGTGTCGGGGTCAAGGGCAAGCTCGAAGCCACGATCCTACGGGCCGACGCGACAGGCCCGCGCGACGGTGTGCTGCACGCGCTGTC
>JBBRKD010000454.1:0-2498 GCA_038218255.1 Hyphomicrobiales bacterium
ACGAGGCACTAGCAGGCCCGGTCAAATGGAAGTGCCCCTCGCCATCGATGTCGCCAAGCGCCATCTTGTGCAGGCGGCAAATCCGTTGCCGCATCAACCCCTGTTCCAACTCGGCATGAAACCTCGGCTGCGGCTCAAACAACTCAAGACGCGCATCCGGGCATCTCGCATACAGATCGGGTGTCCCGTCTGCGACGCCAACGTCAATCACATGGTTGAACTGCGTTGCGGTGCGGATTGTCGTCATCGCGACTGAGTCGAACACGCGCAAGTGCAGGCCGGCGAGCACATCATTCAGCATCAGGCGCAACTTGCGGCGAAAAAAGGCACGTGGCTCGCGCCTGAGCGAGGGCTTGCCCGCGTTGTCGCTGTGCAGGGCGTCTGGAGGCGTATCCTTCAAGCAGCGCCCGCCCGCAGCAGATCGTGGATATGCAGGATGCCGACGGGCTTGCCTTTGTCCACGACGAAGATCGCCGAAATCCGCGATGAACTGATCAGTTCAAGCGCGGCCGCTGCCAGCATCGTGGGGGCCACTGTCTTGGGCTTCTTGGTCATGATCGCGCCGGTCGTTTCGGTCAGCAGACGGTCCCCCATGTGACGGCGCAAGTCGCCATCCGTGATGATGCCTAACAGCTTTCCCTTCGCATCGACGACGCCAAGGCAGCCGAACGATTTCGTCGTCATCGTCACGATCGCGGTGCTCATCTTCTCATGTTCGCCAGCCAGCGGCAGCCGGTCGTCTTTATGCATCAGGTCCGCAACATATTTGAGGCTCGCACCCAGTGACCCGCCGGGATGGAACATCTTGAAGTCGTGCGCCGTGAACCCCTTCGCTTCCAGCAACGCAATCGCGAGGCAATCGCCGATCGCAAGCTGCATGGTCGTCGAGGTCGTCGGGGCCAACCCATGGGGACAGGCTTCCTTCGCCCGTGGCAGGGCCAACACCACATCCGATTGCTTGGCGAGCGCCGAGCTTTCGCCCGCCGTGATCGCAATCATCCCGACCTTGAACCGGCGCGAAAACAAGATGATGTTTTTCAATTCCACCGTCTCGCCTGACCACGACAACGCGAGGATCACATCCTCGTTCGTGATCATGCCAAGATCGCCATGGGCGGCTTCGCTCGGGTGGACGAAGAACGCAGGCGTCCCGGTCGATGCAAAGGTCGCCGCGATCTTCTGGCCCACATGGCCGCTTTTGCCGATGCCAGAGACGATGACGCGGCCCTTGGCGGCCTTCAACATTTGCACGGCGGCTTCAAAGGGCGCGGACATGCCGTTTTGCAAAGCACCGCGCAAAGCGTCCAGCCCATCGGCCTCCAGCGCCAGCGTGCGCAGCGCCGACGTCGCACTTTGGGCTTCACGCAGCGGCTTTGCGGCTTTTGCGGTGCGAAGGGCTGCGGTCATGGGCGGTTCCGGTTTACGTGAGTTTTGATTCCAGACGCTATCAGAGAGCGCTGCCATCGGCCATCGACAGTGCGCCCTCAGTCGCGTCTCGCCTGTGGGTGCCCGGGTGGTGCCCGGGTGGTGCCCGGGTGGTGCCCGGGTGGAGCCAGTGGGTGCCTGCGCGTGCCAGTTGCTCACGTTGAACCTCTAAACGGAGGGTGAGCACGCCCGTTCCGTCGCTCTCAACGCATCGTTAACCGAACCTTTCTACTGTGGCAGCCGAGCGTCTGCGTTGTCCCTGTGTGCCACGCCATGCCCCCGTGCGGCCCATATCGTCGAGGAGAGCGCTTTCGTGCGACGTGCCCACGCCCTGCGGGCCCTTACGGCTCAGCTGATGCTGGCGGCGTCGTTCGCGACAATGGCCTGCCTTTGCGTGCCGACGGCATCGGCCCAGGAACCCCCGAGTGGCATCCAGCGCCCGCGCACCGTCGATGCGCCCCGCCGGGCCACACCCCGCGCCCAGCCCGACGACTTCGGCGACAGCGTGACGGCGTCCGACATCCCATCCGTCACGCCCTCCGACGACCCGTCCGTCTCGCCAGCCGACGTCGATGAGAACGACCCCGGGCGTGCAGCGCCGGGCCAGCGTCTCGTCCGCCAGGACGGCGACCTGTCCGATCCCGAGCCGCCCCAACTGCGGGATGGCATCATCGACGCCGGCGACCCCGACGGCGTGCGCGACGGCGTCGATCCAAGCCTCGTCGATACGCGCCCGCGCGAGGAATCAGCCCTGTTTGACACACCGGCGTCCACCGTCGACGACCTCCTGTTCCAGATCGAGGACCTCAATCCCATCCTCGACCGCAGGCCACAGCGGCTGTTCCGCTTCGAGCCGTACGATCCGGTCGGCATCCGGGCTGGCAGCTTTGTGATCTTTCCCGAGGCCGAGATTTCCGGCAACGCATTTTCCAACGTGTTCCGGTCGACAACCAAGCGCTCAGACGTCTCGTTCGACGTGCGGCCATCCGTTCGCGTCGTCTCGAACTGGCGCCGCCATGCGCTGGAGTTCCGCGCCAGCGGCATCGCGACTTTTTACAACGAATTCGAGACCG
>JBBRKD010000455.1:0-2497 GCA_038218255.1 Hyphomicrobiales bacterium
TGCGCGGAATGGCCGGGTGCAATTGTGCCATAGGCGTGCTCGCTCGTGGGCTCGCGCTTCACGTACACGATCGGGGTTGCGACGGGGACATAGGTCGCACGCTGTTTATTCAGCGTTGTGATGAGCCCGCGCATCAGGCCATCACGATCGATTTGCGACACGACGATCATGCGCATTGCGCCTTTCGTCAGCGAAACCAGATGGATGAACATCGAGGAAGCTGGCACGTAGATGCGGCCACGGTGGGAATAGGGGGCATCTGGCCGGTCGGCCTCCTGGAACAGCAGGCTTGGCCAATCCGGGTCCCAGGTGATCTCCGTGCGATAGGCGACGATGGTGCCAGGCGACGTAAAGTCCGCCCGGAGCGTGAGATACGACCCCATGTAGTGGTCGACGGCATCCTTGGTGTAGGCGCCCATATACAGAGGCGCGACAGCGCCGCCGACAGCGCGCCGCTCGGTTGCGCCTTCGCGCATTTCGTACGGCCCGTTTCCCGGTTGGGCGACGCTGCCGTGCCAGTGGTCTTTGACTTCCTCGTAGTCGAGGCCAAGCACCATGCAGACGTCAAACAGCGTCTGGTCGCGCACCGAGCGGCCGCCGAGCATGTTCTGGACAGTCTTTTCGTGGCAGTCTGCTGCGTCCGCAAGCTGGGCTTGCGTCATCTTCTTCTCGATCAGGGCCGTGCGGATTTGCGCAAGCGCCCGGGCGCGCTGATCGACTGGAACGGGGACTGTTGGCTTCACGGGCGCCACCTTGAACAACCATTTGCTGGAAAATACCGGAATTTTCCGCTGGCGCCATGGGCAAACGTCGCAAGTGGTTAGGCAACGACGTCGGCACAGTGCATCGGCTGTTGCGAACCGTGATATGGCTCGTGGCCATCGCCCAGCCACCCCCAAGTCTCCGCAGGACCCAGAATTTTCACGATGACCCGTATCGGCTTCTATTCAGGCTCATTTGATCCCGTCACGCTCGGCCACACCGATGTGATCGCGCGCGCGGCCCGCCTCGTGGACCAGCTGGTGATCGGCATTGGGATCAATCCTGGCAAAGCGCCCCTGTTCAGCGCCGCCGAGCGCATCGCGATGCTCATGGTGGAGGTTGCGCCCATAACCGCTGCGACCGGAACGAAGATCGAAGTCGTGACATTTAGCGGTCTGGCGATCCAGGCCGCGCAGGCGGCGCACGCGACCGTCATCTTTAGAGGTCTCCGGGACGGCACGGACTTCGACTACGAGATGCAAATGGCTGGAATGAACGGCGAAATGGCGGGTGGGCTCCAGACGGTGTTCGTTGCGGCGAGCCCGGCCGTGCGCCATATCGCAGCAAACCTCGTGCGCGCGGTGACGATGATGGGCGGCGATCCCTCGCCGTTCGTACCGCACGCGGTCGCCAAGCTGTTGGCGGCCAAGGCGAAAGCGACGCCAATTAAAGTTTAGTGCTTGGCAGTTGCAGCCGAGCCGTCAAATCGCCATAACAGCCGCAAATATCGCTCTCATGCGCTATTCACGCGCCGATGGACGACACCCAACCCAAGGACCGACATGATGCGCCGCCTGACGAGCTTGAGCCCTGCCCGCCTCACGGTCCGCCTGGCGGTGGCCGCCCTGTCAATGCTGGCTGTGACCAGCGCGAGCTTTGCGCAAGCGCCAGCGGCTGCTCCCGCCGCTGACCCGGCCAACACGCTGGTTTTGGAACTCAAGTCCGGCAAGGTGATGATCCAGCTCAGGCCCGATCTGGCACCCAAGCATGTCGAGCGCATCAAAACGTTGAGCAAGCAGGGGTTTTACAACGGCCTGAAGTTTCACCGCGTGATCAAAGAGTTTATGGCGCAGACGGGCGATCCAACCGGCACCGGGTCGGGCGGGTCGAAGCTAGGCAACGTGGTCGCTGAATTTTCCAAGACAGAAGCCTTCCGCCGTGGCTCGATCGGCGCTGCCCGGACGGACAACCCTGATTCCGCCGACAGCCAGTTCTTCATCTGCTTTACCGATTTCGGCTGCGCAGGCCTCAACGGCAAATATACAATCTGGGGCAAAGTGATGGCCGGTATGCAATACGTCGACACCATCGCCATCGGTGAACCGCCGTCGTCGCCGGATACGATTATCAAAATGTATCTCGCGTCCGACGCAGGTGCTGCGCCTGCGACACCGGCGGCTGCAAAGAAATAAACTCACTAGACCAACGACCTCAATGCGGCTTTGGCCGACGGCCACCCGATTCAAAGGACGACCATGACGGCTATCAAAGATCCCGAGAACACCCTGATCATCGAAACCTCGCAGGGCAAGGTTGTCATTGCCATGCGGCCTGATCTCGCTCCGGGCCATGTGGACCACATCAAGAAACTGGTCCGCGAGGGCTTTTACGACGGGATTGTCTTCCATCGCGTGATCGAAGGCTTCATGGCGCAGACCGGCTGCCCGCAGGGCACCGGCACCGGCGGTTCCGGCAAGAAGCTGAAGGCCGAGTTCAACAAGGAACCGCATGTGCG
>JBBRKD010000456.1:0-2490 GCA_038218255.1 Hyphomicrobiales bacterium
GACGTGATGAGCAGAGCCGCAAGCCCGATCAGCCCGGCATACGCGAGCATGACAAGGCGCGGCATGGCCATCAGCCGCCGAACGAGCGCCCCATACGCGTTCTCCAGCCAGACAAATCCGCGATTGAAGCCGTTGAAAAACGCCGTCACCGGCCGCATCAGCAGAGACGGCTGGGCGTGGCCATGGGGCCGCAACAGGATCGCGGCCAGCGCCGGGCTCAACGTCAGCGAGTTGAACGCCGACAGGATCGTCGCGGTTGCGACGGTGATCGCGAACTGGCGATAAAACTGCCCCGTGATACCACCTGCGAACGCCGTGGGGATGAACACCGCCGACAACACGATGGCAATCGCAATGAGCGCTGTGCCCACTTCGTCCATCGTCACGCGCGCAGCTTCCACAGGCGACAGCCCCTGCGCAAGTTTACGCTCGGCGTTCTCAACCACGACAATCGCATCATCGACCACAATGCCGACCGACAGCACGAGGCCAAACAGCGTCAGCATGTTGATCGAAAATCCAAACGCTCCCATGACCGCGAACGTGCCGATCATCGACACGGGGATCGCAACCAGTGGAATCAACGCCGCCCGCCATGTCTGGAGGAACAGCAGCACGACGGCGACGACGAGCAGCACGGCCTCAAAAATCGTCTTGTACAGTTCTTGGATCGACACCTCGATGAACTCGGTCGGATTGTATTCAATCCGATATTCGAGCCCGGGCGGGAACTTCTGCGACAGCCGCGCCATCTCCGATTTGATCTTTGCCGTCGTCCGGATTGCGTTGGTGCCCGGCTGCTGCGTGATCACAACGACGGTCGCTGGATCGCGCGACAGATATCCGTAGGTTCCATAGTTGAGCGCACCCAGCTCCACCCGTCCCACATCCCTGAGCCGCACCACCCGCCCGTCCGCACCCGTCTTGACGACGATGTCCTTGAACTCATCCGCCTGCCTGAGGCGGCCCTTGAGCCTTAGCGACGTCTGGAATGCGCCCGTCGCATCCAGCGGCGGCTGGCCCACGGCCCCGCCTGCGACCTGCACGTTGTTGGCGCGCAGGCCGACGAGCACCTCTTCGGCCGTCATGTTGCGGGAGGCGATCTTATCGGGATCGAGCCAAACCCGCATTGAGTATTCGCGCGATCCAAACAGCGTCACACCGCCGACGCCCTCGATGCGGGACAGTTCGTCGGAGACGTTGAGCAGCGCATAGTTTGAGATGTAGACGTTATCGTATTTCGCGCCCGGCGAGATCATGTGAACAACGAGCAGCAGGTCGGGGGAGCTCTTGCGCACGGTCACGCCGTTGCGTTGCACTTCTTCCGGCAGGCGCGGCATGGCCGCTGACACGCGGTTTTGCACCAGCACGGTCGCCCGGTCGACATCGGTGCCCAGATCAAACGTCACGTTGATTGCGATCGCGCCGTCGCCGGTTGACTGCGACGACATGTAGATCATGCCCTCGACGCCGTTAACCTCTTGCTCGATCACGGCGGCCACAGTGTCGGCCACCGTTTCTGCGCTGGCGCCGGGATAGGTCGCGCTGATCTGGACGGTCGGTGGCACGATCTCGGGGAACTGCGCGACCGGCAGCGCGACGTAGGCAATCCCGCCGACGATCATCATCACGATCGAGATGACGGCGGCAAAGATCGGACGGTCGATAAAGAAACGCGAAAGGCGCATATCAGTCTCCGATGTCCCGTGGGCGTTGCCCCGTGGCCGATGTCCCGTGACCGTTGTCCCGTGACCGTTGCCGTTTCGCGAGCGACTTACCGCGTCATGCCAGCCGACGGCACGCTGCTGTCTGATATCTTCGACGGCTCGCGCTTGGGATTAACCTTTAGACCCGGGCGCACGCGCGTGAGCCCCTTGGTGACAATCCAGTCGTCGGCGTCGAGGCCTTCGCGGACGACCCGCAAGCCATCGACCAACGGCCCAAGCTTCACGGGCTTGCGCACGGGCACGTCGTCGGCCCCCACGGCGACCACATAGCGAAGGCCCTGATCGGAGCCGACGGCCTCGTCTGGAACCAGCGTCGCTGTGTAGGCGTCCGACCCCTGCAACCGCACGCGTGCAAACTGCCCCGGGGTAAAGAGCCGCGATGCGTTTTCAAGCCGCGCGCGGGCCCTGAGCGACCCCGTTCCCGCGTCCAGACGGTTGTCGAGGAAGTCGACATTTCCCATGTGCGGGAAGCCTTTTTCGTCCGGCAAACCGACCTCAACCCGCGCACCAGATTTGCTGGAAATGCCTGCACCTTTTTCGGCGAGCCGCTTGTATTTCAGCGCATCGGCTTCCGTGATGTCGAAATAAATGTAGATCGGATCTTGGCTGACGATGGTCGCGAGCGTCGTAACCCCGCTGCTGCCAGCCGCCGACACATAGTTCCCAGGCGTCACAACGGCTCGCCCGATGCGGCCTGCGACGGGGGCTGTGATTGTCGTAAAGGTCAGATCGAGTTCGGCTGATTTGACCTTTTCTTCGGCTA
>JBBRKD010000457.1:0-2489 GCA_038218255.1 Hyphomicrobiales bacterium
AGGAGACCGCTACGCCGACGTGCGCACGGGCGTCATGGCCCACATGCAGCACCTCGTCGCCTATTCGGGCGAGCGCGTTGCCGAGCCGGTCGCGACACGAACCCGTGAGCATCAAGGCCACATCATCGAAGTCTCAAGAAAGCTCGGGCGACCTGTAACTTTTACCGATCTCGCGCGCCGCTGGGCCGTGGACCGCTCGTACGCCCGCAACATCGAGATGGTCGCCGAGACGTATCGCAAAGCCCATTGCGCTGGAACGGTGGCCGCCATTGCATCAGCCCCCCAACCGAGCGCAGACACGCGCCCAGACATGAGGCCCGTCGCGCCAATGGCAACTCCGCGCGCGATGACACCGCCCAACAAGCTCGGTGCCGCGCCCGATGTCGAGGCCCGCACCGCCTTAAAAAGTGCCGCCCCAAAACCCGAACGCGCAGGCACCGGAACAGCCCTCGTTGCAACCGTGTGGCGGCGCGGCGAACCGGTCGCACCCAAACCGACGCCTGCTCTGCGCCCGCAGCGAAACGCGATGCCCGACGATCGGACCGGATCACTGGAGCCGACGCCTGAGCCGCTCGTGATGGCACAACTGCGCGCCGTGACACCGCCCGTTGCAAGCGAACTGCCGCCACCCACACCCGGCGATGAAGCCAATCGGTTTGCCTTCGCAGCCCCCGCCGTCATCGAAGCCGGGGCCCAGAAGCTCGTCGCGCGATGCCGCATCGAAACCGTGGGGCCTGGAACAGGCCGCGCGGTCCTTGTCAAATGGCAGGAGAATGCGGCCGTGCATTTGGCCGTCATCCCCATTCAATCCGACATCGCCACCTCGGGTGTGTCTTCGGCCGCTGGCTTTCTCAAAGCCAATCCGGCGAGCGAACTGCTGGCGGAATACCCCACGCACGAACAGGCGCTCATCGCGGCCGGACGCGTGTGCGCCAAAAATTGAGGGCCCGACGGAACGGGCGTCGCCGCACGGTCTAAAATGGACATGCGACGCGAACAGGCGCAGACACCGGTGCAGAGCCACGAACCTGTTTGGCGTTTCGTCTCCAGCGTTGTCTTTTGAACGATCATCACTTGAGGCCGACGTGACATCATTCGTTCAGGCGGCCGCTATGGTCGCAGTGGCCGCATTGGCCTTGGTCTGCATGGCGAATGACGGCAACGCCGAAGGCCTCGTCTATCAACTCAAAACCGGGCTGCTGGCCCACGACGTGCCGGAGCTTTGGAGCGGGTTTCGACGCGAGACGCTGAGCGCCGACATCAACATCGAAGCCGAGCTGTCGCCGTCAATGGTCGCCTTTTTCGGCACGATCCGCCCTGCCATCGGCGGTACCATCAACACCGATGGCCTGACCAGCCACGCCTACGTCGATGCGCGCTGGACGCTCGAATTGCCGCGCGGATTTTTCTTTGCAACGGGTCTTGGCGGCGCGATCCACGACGGCAACGTCGACAAGCGCGATCCCGACCGCAAGGCGCTTGGTTCGCGGCTGCTGTTCCATATCCCGATTGAAATTGGCTACCACGTGGATGCCCACCACGCGCAGTCGGCCTATTTCGAGCACACCTCGAACGGCTACACGATGCGTTACAACGAGGGGCTCGACCGGGTCGGCATCCGCTACGGCTACACGTTCTGAGCACACTCAGACGAGCGCAAGCTCGGCCACGGTCCAGCGACGGCGGGGGAGCCCTTCGGCGGCCTGCGTGGTCGGGGCAGAATAGGGGTTGCGGACCAACTCGTTCATGCAAGTTGCGTCGCAATAAATTCGCGCGCACACCACGGCCACGAAACTCGCAAGTTACCCCCTGTCCCCACGATCAGGCGCGGCGTGATCGTTGGCCGTCTTGACCCCGTCGGCAGACGCGTCACAACGTGGGCCCATGATCGAAGAACCGTCCACTCCACAACCAGACCTCGACGACGCGACACCCGACGCCAACGAGCGCCCGGCTGGCGCTGGCGTGATTGCAGCCTATCTCAAGCACCTGCCATCCACGCCGGGCGTCTATCGCATGCTCGATAAGGCGGGCGACGTCATCTACGTCGGCAAGGCACGCTCGCTCAAAGCCCGTGTGACGAGCTATGCTCGCACCGGCCAGCACACCAACCGCATCGCGCGGATGATCTCAGCCACCGTCAGCATGGAGTTCGTGACCGTCCGCACGGAAGCCGAGGCGCTGTTGCTGGAAGCCAACCTCATCAAACGGTTCCGGCCCCGCTACAACGTGCTGCTGCGCGACGACAAATCGTTCCCCTACATCGTGATCACACGCAACCACCGCGCACCCCAAATCACCAAGCACCGCGGCGCGCGCTCGACCAAGGGCGATTACTTCGGACCGTTTGCGTCTGCGGGTGCCGTGAACCGCACGATCAACATGCTGCAACGGGCGTTCCTGTTGCGCTCGTGCTCCGACAGCGTGTTTGAGACCGTGACGCGGCCCTGCATGCTGCACCAGATCAAGCGCTGCTCGGCCCCCTGCAC
>JBBRKD010000458.1:0-2487 GCA_038218255.1 Hyphomicrobiales bacterium
CAGGCTTGACGACCTGGCGGGCAAAAATATCGGCGCGCGCCTGCGTGCCAATTTCGAGCTGATCGCCAAAGCCCGCCGAGATCACGAGAACCGTCGGGCAGCCGGTGCGCTCCAGCAGAGCATTGGTCGCAACCGTCGTACCCATTTTGACGGCAGCGATCAGCCCCCCTGGGATCGGCACGTTGGCTTTGAGGCCGAGCAGTCGGCGGATGCCCTCGATTGCGGCGTCGGCATAGTCTGGGCTGACCGACAACACCTTGCGGGTATGCACGGTGCCGTCTGGGGCCTTGGCCACGATGTCGGTGAACGTGCCGCCGCGATCGATCCAGAACCGCCAGCCGGGCGTGTTGGACCGGTCGGTGACCGTGGTCGCAGGTGGTGCCATCCGTGGGGCCGTCAGCGTTTGAAGGGCGCTGCCAAACGCGTTTGGCAGATGTCTCCAGGCTTAGGGCGTGGGCCGAGCCGATGACAAGCGCAATTCGCGGTCATCGGCTCGTGTCGACGTCAGTTCGCGCGGCTCCAGGTCTCACCCTTGCAGATGATCCCGCCCAGCACGCAGCCCTTCAGCGTCAGTCCACCGCCAGCCAACGTGACGACGCCGTTGTAGGTCTGGCCGTCTTCCGTGTTGAGCAGGTCGCCCGCCCACGTGTTGTCGCCGGTTTTCTTCGCGCCGCCCATGATGACGGTGCCGACCGTCCCCTGCTTGGACTTGTCCTTCACGCCGACGATCTTGGCGCACATATTATCGCCGCAGGCATAGAACTTGATGATGGTCCCAGTCGATGGGCGCACCCATGTCCCCGACGGATCGCCGGCCATAGCGGATGTGGACGCCAGCGTTGCAAACGCTGCGGCAGCCAGTAGTGTGGCCCGTAGTGCGGTGAGAGTTTTCATGTGGGTGTCCCTCCAGAGTGTTGGTTCCGACGAGCCTGGTTGCGAAGGCGGACCGGCGCGGATCTGATCCTCCGCAGGTCACAAGTTAAGGCACTTTTGTGCAGGTGTCACGCCGATGTCGTTCAGGATGAAACTATTCCTTGGTCGCAGGTCATCCGGTCGGGCTTCAACCAATTTCCGCCCGAAAGCCCTTTCAACTGCCACGCGGCGCGGCTAAAGCGGTGGTATGGCTTGGTCGCTGATTGCGAAGACACTGGGTTTGGGTGAGGGCGGAACACTCAGGTCCGCTCTTGACACTCTGCTCGGCCTCTCGGGCGTCGTTCGAACGCCCGCCCAACAGCGGGCAGCCTTCACGATCGCCTTTGTGGCACTCGCCGCCAAGATGGCGAAAGCCGACGGCGTCGTTGCCCCTATCGAGATCGCGACCTTCGATCGGCTGCACGAAGTCGATCCAGCGCAATCCGACAACGTGCGGCGCGTGTTTGCGCTGGCAGCCCAAGACACGCTTGGCTTTGAGCACTATGCACGCCAGATCGCGCGACTTTTGGCCGACGAGCCGCGGCTCCTGCGTGACGTGTTCGATGCGCTCTTCCATATCGCCGCCGCGGACGGCATCCTGCATCCCAAGGAAGATGCCTATCTGCGCTCTGTCGCCGACCTTTTCGGCATCTCGGGGTCCGAGTTTCGCGCGATCCGGTCTGCCTTTGTGGCCGCCGATCCGCGCGGCCGGTCCACCGATGACCCCTACGAGGTTCTGGGGGCGACTGCTACGGTCTCAGACGCTGAACTCAAAGCCCGCCACCGCGAACTCGTGCGCGACCACCATCCAGACAGCTTGACGGCGCGCGGGGTCCCGCCTGAATTCCACGCGGCTGCGAGCCGCAAGCTCGCCGTCATCAACGCGGCCTACGATACGATCCTGCGCTTGCGCGGTCTCAAGACAGCGGTGTCCGCTGCGGGCCAGCCGTGATGCCGGGCTCGTCGCCGCAGCAGGCGGAGGGCTTTGAAGCCGACAGTCCGCTCGTCGCCCTCGTTGTTCCAGCCGTCAACGTCGAGCCGCGCGTTGGCGTCCTCGTGCCGAACCTTCTGATTTTGCACTACACCGGCATGGCGAGTGCTGACCGCGCAGTCGCTTGGCTTGCCAGCGCTCAAAGCCGCGTGTCGTGCCACTATGTTATTGATGAGGCGGGCCGCATCACCCAGCTCGTGCCCGAACGTCTGCGCGCGTGGCATGCGGGCGTTGCGAGCTGGGCTGGCGTCACCGACGTCAATTCAGCGTCGATTGGCATCGAAATTCAAAATCCCGGCCACGAGGATGGGTATCCCGATTTTCCGCCGGCCCAGATGGCAGCCGTTGTCGCGTTGTCGGCCGATATCGCGCAGCGGTGTGCGATCCGTCCGTCCGCAATCCTAGCCCACTCTGACGTGGCGCCCGCCCGCAAGATCGATCCGGGCGAGAAGTTCGACTGGCGCGTCCTCTATCGGGCGGGCGTCGGCCACTGGGTCGAGCCGGTGTCGGTCGATCCCGACGATCGGGGATTTGAGATTGGCGCGTTCGGCCCAGCGATCCTGGACGTCCAGCGCACGTTGGCG
>JBBRKD010000459.1:0-2473 GCA_038218255.1 Hyphomicrobiales bacterium
CGATGAACCTGCTCTATGGCGGCTCAAGCGGCATCTCGGCTCAAGGGTGGGGGCAGGTCCGTGTCAGCAGCGCGCTGGTCGCCTATTCCGGCGGAAACGGCATGGAGTTGACGCAAGGGCTTCTCGCCAGCGACGCAGCGCTTCGGGTCAAGGCGTCGGGAAGTTCGGGCCTCGCCATGGGGTCTGGGTCCCGCGCTGTCCTCTTTGGCGCCAACATCACAGGCAATGGCGGCCCAGCGATCGCGGCCACTCAGGCGAGCGTGCTCGATACCCTTGGTTGCACCTTCAGCGGGGGCGCAGGGCAGGTCGGGCTTTTCGCAACGGATGGGACGTTCGTCGTCATCAATACGGTGACGGTTGCAGGGGATGCGACGCAGCGCTTGCTCTACGCGCAACGAGCCTCAACGTTGTCGACGGCTGGAACGCACACCGGCACGCCGGTCTTCTCGCCAACGGTTGGTGCAACCGCAAATAGCGGGTCGTGGACGTTCTGATCAGCCGCACTGGCAAATTCAGGTCTAATTTTACCTTCGGTTAACCTTGATATGCAACTAAGAGTTGTGTCTTAAGGAGTGTCGCAATGCTGTCATATGGGCGAGTTTCCGGTTGGGTGGTTTCGGTGCTGACAGGCGCTGCCCTCGTCGGTGGCCTGACGGTCTGTTCGGCGGCCGCATATGCCATTCCCTCGCCCGAGCTCATTGTCTCATCGCTGTCGAGCCTGTCCCAGCTTTGGGGGCTTGCAGGTGCCATCGCAGGCGGCGGGGCCTTGCTCTCGACCGTCAGAGGTGGCGCCGGGCGCACCGAACAGCGCACGCGCCGGTGGCTGATCGCTGCCATCGGATTTGCGCTCGCAGCCATTGTCTTGAACGTCGCGCAATATGCGGCGGCACGCGATGAGCGAACGGCGCGTCTCGAAGCTACGCTTGTGCGGCCAACGCCGAAGCTGGCTAACGGACAGTCGCTCGATCCGCTGTTGCGAGAGATGCCCTACGGGGCGCAGATCAAAAGTCCAGCTGGCCTCAGCACCGACGAAATCGCCGCCCTTCTCCCCGAGATTGCAGCCGGGAGCCGTGACGACATTGTCGCGCTCGATATCCGCGAATCGGCCGAGGTTGAGGAGGGGGGGCTGCCGGGAACACGCGCCATCCGATTCCCCGATCTGCCCGACAGCGGGATCGATTTCAACGGCAGGACCGCCCTGCTGTTTTGCCATAACGGCAACCGGAGTGCGGAAACCTGTGCAGCACTTGCTGCGCGTTGCATCGCATGCCGGTTCATGGTCGGCGGTTATGAGAAATGGCTCGTCGAGGGGCGCGCGCTGTCGGGCGACCGGGCGCGGACTTTGGCTGACTTGCGCGGCCTTGCGCCCTATCCCAATCAGTCCGTCCTGCTCGACACCGCGCACGTTCATGAGGTCCTTGCCAAGGACAAAGCGATCTTCGTCGATGTCCGCTATCCAGGTGAATTCGAGCGCAGCCATCTTCCAGGCGCCTTCAACCTCCCGATCCGCCCGACGCCGTCGCTGGAACTCGCGCGCCTCATCGATGCGCTGCCCAAGCTGCCCGTGATTGCGCCCTGCTACGATCGGCGGAGCTGTTTTTATGCCGACGTTCTCGGCCTGGAATTGTCCCGGCGTGGCCGCGATTTTCGCGGGCGGTACACGGTGCCGTGGGAATACTTTGTGCCATCGGTCCCACCGCCACACGTTGCGCAATGGCTGAAGGTTGCCAACACGACGTTCTACGAGCGACTGGTGGAGGCGCTCCACGGCGCACTCGTATCGGCATCGGCCGTGGTCGGTCCGCTTGGTGCCGTGCTGGCGCTCGCGGTCCTTTCGCGCGTCCTGGTCTGGCCGTTCGCGGCCAAAGCTGATCGCGATGCGGCGGCGGCCCGAAGCATCGCGCCCGACGTGGCAGGCCTCAAAGCGCGGCTTGCCGGAGATCCCCAGCGGCTCGCGCGGGCGCTGCGTCATCTCATGGCTCGCCACGGCATGACGCCGGTTCGCAATCTTTTGGCACTGGTGTTCATTCCGGTGCTCGCCGTCTCGCTCGAAGCCGTGACCCGCCTCGCGCAGAATTCGCGCGAGCCTTGGAGCTTTGGCCCAGCCCTCACCGACGGGGTGACGCTCGCTGGCGTACATGAACCCGATACGACGTTTCTGCTGCCTGCCATGTTCGCAGCCTTGCTGTGTGCGTACCTGCAATGGGCTCTCGTTCGCACGCGCTGGCAGGCGGGTCTGGTCTGGTTGGCTGCGGCACCCGGGTTTTGCGCCATCGCGCTGTTGATGCCGTCGGGGGCCAATCTGTATATGGCGGCGAGCGCGGCCTTGCTTCTGCTGCAGCGGTGGATGTCGAACTGGAACCGCAGGTCTGTTGGCGCGATGGCGGCACACCTTGGCAACGCCCGCTCCCGCCTGCGCTTTGGGACGAGCGGTCTTGTCGCGCTCAGCGACCATGCGCGGTTGGGTGCCGTT
>JBBRKD010000460.1:0-2465 GCA_038218255.1 Hyphomicrobiales bacterium
ACGGCCGCCTCACTTCGCTGGCCCTCACGCGCGCCCATCTTGCGCGCATCGGCGAACTCGACCGCCACTATCGCGCTTTCTACACCGTGACGTCTGAGCAGGCGCTCGAGGACGCCCGCCGCGCCGATGACGAACTGCAAGCCGAGCGTGACCGCGGGCCGCTCCACGGTATCCCGATCGCGCTCAAGGACCTCATCGATGTCGCCGGCATGCCGACGACGGCGGGATCGAGATCGCGCAAAGACCATGTTCCGCCGGGACACTCGGACGTCGCCCAGCGCCTTGTCGATGGCGGCGCAGTGATTATGGGGAAGCTCGCGACCTATGAGTGGGGCACGGTCGGACCGGCCTTCGACACGCTGTTTCCGCCGGCGCGCAACCCGTGGAACCTTGAACACAGCACGGGCGGTTCGTCCTCTGGCTCCGCTGCCGCTGTAGCCGGTTGCCTCATCCGAACAAGCCTCGGCACCGATACCGGCGGCTCGTTGCGCAGCCCGGCCTCTTATTGCGGTGTAGTCGGGTTAAAGCCAACCTTCGGGCTCGTTTCCAAACGCGGCTCGATCGGTCTCGCGCCGAGCATGGATCATCTTGGCGCGATCAGCGCCACCGTTGCCGAGGCGGCCACAACCCTCGACGTGATTGCCGGTCGGGTGGGTGCCGCGGATGCGGCGATGAGCCGTCTGGGTACCGGGCTGGAAGGCGTTCGCATCGCCTACGCTCGCAACTGGTTTGCCACTGACCCGCAGGGCCTGCCAGAGATGGTCACTGCGATGGACGACGCCGTGTCCGAGCTCTCACTGCTTGGCGCAATTATCGAGGAAGTGGAGCTGCCCGACTACGAACTGTTTGAGGCGGCGGGAGCGGCGATTCTTCATGCCGAGGCCTTTCGCATGCACAGCAAGGATCTGGCCGCTCACCCTGAAGCTTACGGCCGAAAGACCTTCCAGACGCTTGCCTCGGGACTGTTGATTTCCAAGGCCGATTACGCCGCGGCGCTACGGGCAGCGGCGGCGCTGCGCGAGCGCATCGACCGTGAAATATTTTTACGCTTCGATGCGATGGTGACCGTCTGCACGCTCACCACAGCCCTCCCCGTCGCGGCGTTCGGCAAGTCGGCCGCCTGGACCCCGATGCGGACGATCGGCTTTAACGTCACCGGACATCCAGTGCTGGCCCTGCCTATTGGCGTCAGCGATGGACTGCCGATGGGGATGCAGATCATCGGCATGGCCTTCGACGAGGCGCGCATCTGCCAGCTCGGCGACGCCTATGAGCGGGTGCGCGGCGACCTGCGCCTTCTCCGCCCGGTCGGCAAGTTCGGCTGAACAACGGCAAACGGTATCTTTCCATTTTTGCATACGTATGCAATAGTTGAACGAGGATTTTGAGGAGAACGGGCGATGGCTGTTTGGCTGAAGCGGGGCAAGGACATCGAGAAACGTGCTGAAGCCAATCGTCAGGTGCGCGCCACGGTGGAAACGATTCTAGGCGATGTCGAGAAGGGCGGCGACGCGGCCGTTCTGGCGCTCTCGAAAAAATTCGACGGCTGGGAGCCTAAGGATTTCCGGCTGTCGCCGAACGAAATCGACGCCTGCATGGGGCAACTGTCCGATCAGGACCTGACCGATATCGCCTTTGCGCAAACGCAGGTGCGGAACTTCGCTGAAGCCAATATCCGGATGCGGCGCTATGGCGGCCGCAATATCGCGTACGCGACGGCGGCCGCGCCGCCCGCGGTCGAGGCGGCACAATAAGCGATGGGCGCGCCTGGAACAGCAAGCTTTCGCGTTGACGACGGACCACCGGCAGGCGCTCGGGTCATCGGGTTCGGCGCCACCTTCGCGCTCGCTTCGATGGTCGTCGTTGCGTGGCACGGCGTCGATGAAACGGTCGCGATCCTGATGATCGGTTCGTCTTTGATGGTGGATGGCGCATGGACGGCGGCATAGTCAAAAAGTCTTCCGTGACCTCGTCGCAGGTCGCCGACCATGCGGGCGTCTCGCAATCGGCGGTGTCGCGCGCCTTTACGCCCGGCGCATCGATCTCGCCGAAGACCCGCGCCAAAGTGCTGCGTGCAGCCAAGGAACTGGGGTACCGCCCCAATGCTATTGCGCGATCACTGATCACCTCGCGCTCACGCATCATTGCCGTGGTCATGGCCTATCTCGAGAATCTGTTTTATCCGGATGTGCTTGAGGAACTGGGGCGGCGGCTCTCGGCTGAAAATTACCACATGCTGCTCTTTACCGGCTTCAAGGACAGGGACAGCGATCCCGTGTTTGATCAGTTGATGCAATACCGCGTCGACGGCATCATCCTCGCCTCGACCTCACTATCCTCCGACCTCGCCGAGGAGTGTGCCGTCGCCGGCATCCCGGTGGTATTGTTCAACCGCACCACCGAACGGGATGCAGTGTCGTCGGTGACGACCCGCAACCGGGAGGGCGGACGTCAGCTCGGCGAGT
>JBBRKD010000461.1:0-2463 GCA_038218255.1 Hyphomicrobiales bacterium
GCGTCCGCATAAATACTATTTTCAGATCTTCGCGCTGAGCACGGTGCTCGACGCCGACCCCAACGCGGCGCCGACGCAACTGTTCAACGACTGGGAAGGTTTCGTCTTATCCAAGGGTCAGCTCGTCGGGACGTATTGATCGCCGGCGGCGCCCTTACTGACTACATGAGGTGGAACTGCCGCGCCCGGCGCAATAGCGCGCGGGCTCGGTCATCCAGGTGGAATACCAGCCGTCGAGTGGGCATCTTTTCGCCTGAAGCGATAAGGGCGGGGTCGAGTTCGCGGACGGAGGTACGAATTTGTGGACGAGTCAGTTCGCGCAGTTTGGGCAATAGGTTACCGGTGTACCGGTGTATAGCTCCGTCGCCAATAATTTGGACGCGTCCCGTTTGATTTCTTCCTTCCGTCCCTAATGGCATCAACTTAACCCAGCGGCCATAAGTCCGCGCCATCACTGTACTTACTACATTTGCGCGAAACGTAGCCTCCTGTCAGAATGGTGATTGCTGAAGTCACCCACCAACAGGAGGCCACGGATGGCTAATCTCGCATCGTCCCTGCAACGCGTCAAACAGAACCCCCTCTCGTGCCTGAGCCGCCAACTCATCGAGCGCGTGTGCCGCGAGCACGATTACGTCTGGCGAGATCGGGAGCTCGATCCGGCCACGACCGTGTCGCTGTTCCTCCAGCAGATCGCCCATGGCAATGTGTCCTGCGCCCAGGTCCGTCATATCGCTCACGCCTCGTTCTCGGCCCAGGCTTATTGCGAAGCACGCGCTCGCCTGCCGCTGGCGGTTTATCAGGACCTGGTTGGCAAGGTGTGCGACGCGGCGATGCCCCAGTCACGGCGCAGCGAACATCTCTGGCACGGCCACCGCGTGTTTCACATCGACGGCTCGACGTTCTCGATGCCCGACGAGCCGGAGCTTCGCAAGGCGTTCGGGATGCCGACCGGACAGAAAAAAGGATGCGGGTTCCCGGTGGCGCACCTGCTGGTGTTGTTCAGCGCCTCCACCGGTCTGTTGATGGATGCATGGGCATCGCCGCTGCGGACCGGCGACATCGCCCACACGCCCGAGGCGCACTTGCGCCTGGCAACGGGCGACATCGTCGTGGGCGACGACACGTTCAGCACCTACACGCATCTGGCGTGGCTGACCCAGCAGGGACTCCACGGCCTGTTCCCCGTGCACCACCTGCGGATCGTGGACTTCAAAAAGGGCAGGCCGCACACGGCCGGCACCGGCAAGAACGCCATTGCCGGCATGCCGCGTTCGCGGTGGATCAAATCGCTGGGGAAGCAGGACCAGCTAGTTGAGTATTTCAAACCGAAGCAGAAGCCGCCGCGGATGAGCCGGGAGGAGTTCGATGCGCTGCCGGCGTCGATCATCGTGCGCGAGCTGCGGCGGACGGTCCGCCGGCCGGGTCTCGGGCACGTCACGCTCACGCTCGTGACCACGCTGCTGGACCCGGTGATGTATCCCGCCGCCGACCTGCTTGAGCTGCGGCTACGGAGGTGGGACGTGGAAACGAACATCAGACACCTCAAGACGACGATGGGGATGGACGTGCTGCACTGTATGACCGAGCAGGGAGTGCGCAAGGAGCTGGCCGTCTTCTGCCTGGTCTACAACCTCGTGCGTGCGGTGATGTTGGAGGCCTCGCGTCGACAGGAGGTGCCGGTGAGCCGCATCAGTTTCGCCGATGCGCTCAAATGGATGCGGCACGCCCGGCGCGGCGACACGCTTCCCCCACTCATCGTCAATCGGCTTCGCCCCAACCGCATCGAGCCCCGCTGCAAGAAACGACGGGCAAAACAATACGACCTAATGAACAAGCCACGAGCAGAGATGCGCCAACTACTGAAAAACAAGGCGAAATCGGGTTAAGTTGATGCCATTAGGACCCGTCCCGTTAGAATGTCCCGTCCGTGGCTAAGCGCTTGATGAACTCCGAGAACGTTGGCGCGACGAACTTCATCTCCTTCCGCGACAACCCGACCAGCGGCACTGACACGATCGGCCAACTGGCTTCTTGACGATCAAAGGCGAATGCCTCATTGCCGCCATCGCTGCCAAACAAGAGAAGGCCAGGCGCGAACTCAGGCACGCTGCATCGTTCTGTCCTCGAAATAGCCGTTTCTAACGGCCAGATGGAGATGTAACCTTCACGACCGACTGGTCCATCGCATCCGTTGTGTTCGTGCATGAATGCCAAATAATCGCTGTGTGGAATCGGACCGACTTCAGCAATGAAGTCGGCAAAAAGTTCATCGACCTCGTTTGCAGGATAGGCCGATCGCATCTTGACCTCGGGCAGTAAAGCGTCCAGTTCTGTCGGCATACAGTTACCCTCCTATTAGCCGCTGTAAACGACCGAACCACGTGGTTGCTTGATCGTGCAGCGTATTCAACAATCCCACTTTGTTCGACAATGCTGTTGGACTACCGCCGAACTTGACAG
>JBBRKD010000462.1:0-2460 GCA_038218255.1 Hyphomicrobiales bacterium
ACGCCAGGCAGCGCATGCACATGCTGATGTCCGTCGATGTGGTCGGGCGGAAAGCCCATTTCAGCTTCGAATGCGGCCAACTGGCGAGCGATCTCGGCCTTGATTTCATCGCGCGGCAAGCGGCCACCAAGCGAGCCCGCCGTCACCACGCCGATGCCCGGAAAGCGCCGGTCGGGCGCAAATTGCCCCATCGCACCCAGCGGGGCCCCGAGCGTCAGATTGAGATGGAGCCCGGCTGAAACCTCGCCGCGCACGCGCGCAAGCCACGTCGCATGCGAGAGCCAATGCGCACTCGTCGTCATAGCACTGGTTGCCGAAATCCGCCCGGCCTCGGCAAGTTCGATGATGGCCCGCGATACCCCGTTCGTCAGGCCGAAATCGTCTGCGACCAGCAGCACGCCGCGGCCCGCCCGAACGACCGGCCGACGCTGCTCGGCGCGGCTAGTGGTGCGCATCTGACATTTGGTCCCCCCTAGCCACCAGAACGTTTCCAAATGTCTGATGCAAAAACACCAAGAGACTCATACTGTTGCTCATGTTCCTTATGGTTTGCGACATTTGCTCTCAACCTTGCTGAAGGGGACAGCAAATGTCGCAAACCCGAACACTAGCCACGCCCATGCTCCTTGGAGCTAACTTTAGGTGGCAACCCCAACTCGTCGGCTACGAGATACAACGGCCGCCCTTTGACCTCTTCGTAAATGCGTCCCAAGTATTCGCCGATCACGCCGAGCGAGATGAGCTGAATGCCCGAAAAGAACATGATCGAGATGATGAGCGTCGGAAACCCGGCCTGATCGACGCCAAACAACACTGTCTTGACCAGGAACACCAAAATATAGCCGAACGCGAACAGCGACACCGCGAGCCCCAGCACCGACCACACCCTGAGCGGCAGCGTCGAGAACGAGGCGAGCCCGTCGATGGCAAATCGCGCCAGCCGTCGCAAGCTCCACTTCGATCCGCCGCCGTCTGATCGTTCCGGTACATCGAACGGCACCGCCTGCACGGAATACCCGATCCACGCGTACAGGCCCTTGTTAAAGCGCGCCCGCTCGCCGAGCCGGTTAAAGGCCGCGAGAGCCCGGCGCGAAAACAGCCGGAAATCGCCGCCGTTCTCGTGCAGCCGCGTGCCCGAGAGCGACCGGAACAACGTGTAGTAAACCCCCGAAAACGCGCGCCTCAGCGGGCTGTCAGCCTCCCGGTCGGTCCGCGCGCCGTAGACGATGTCATGGCCTTGCCGCCATCCAGCGATCAACTGCGGTATGACCTCGGGGGGGTGCTGCAAGTCCGCGTCCATCAACACGGTGGCGTCACCGGTTGCGGCCCTGAGGCCCGCCGTCACTGCGATCTCCTTGCCGAAATTCCGAGAGAGCGCGATCGCTTTGATCCGCATATCCCCCGCATGAGCCGCTTTGACAGCAGCCCACGTACCATCGCTCGAGCCATCGTCGACAAAGATCACGTCCCACGTAGCCCCGGTCGCCTCAAGCACGGGAACGAGGCGTGACAACAGCGTTGGCAGTCCACGCTCTTCGTTGAACACGGGAATGACGATCGACAGCGTCCAGGCGTGCGCGTGCGCCGTCGCGCCGCTTTCGGCGCGCTGTGCGTTCGGATCCGCTGGCAGCCCGTCCATCCTTCGACCTATCGACTTGATTGCTCGCGCCTTTAGGCCACCGCTGCGCCCACTTGTCCAGCCGTCGCCATCCCCGAACCGTTCGTCCCAGCCGTTAACCGGCGCAGCGCGTTCCCCAGCGTCAGTGTCGCAACGGTGTGCTTTTCAACCTTTGCAGGCTTGCACTTCGCCCACAGCCGAACGATCACACCGCGCAGGGTCTCGTCTGCCAGCATGGCATTCCAAAAGGACACGTCATGAAAATTTGTATGATTGGTGCGGGTTATGTCGGGCTTGTCTCAGCGGCGTGCTTCTCCGAATTCGGCTGGACCGTCACCTGCGTGGACAAAGACCCCCAGCGTCTCGCCGAACTGGAAGCGGGCAAATCCCCAATTTATGAGCCAGGGCTCGACGACCTGCTCGAGCGCAACATCAAAGCCCGGCGCATCCTGTTCACACGCGACCTCGCATCCGCCGTCACGGGGGCCGACGTCGTATTCCTCGCCGTCGGCACGCCGATGCGCCGGGGCGATGGCCATGCCGACCTGTCGTATGTGTTTGCAGCCGTCGAGGAACTGGCCCCCCACCTGTCGGGCTTCACGGTCATCACCACGAAATCCACGGTCCCGGTCGGGACCAGCCGCGAGATCGAAAACCGCTTGAAGGCGATCGCCCCTGATGCGGACTACGCGGTGTGCTCCAATCCAGAGTTCCTGCGCGAAGGCTCAGCGATTCAAGACTTCACCCACCCAGACCGCATCCTCGTCGGCACGGACGATCCGCGCGCCCGCGCCGTCATGGAGCGTCTTTATAAGCCTCTGGCGATCCGCAAAGCGCCCTTG
>JBBRKD010000463.1:0-2446 GCA_038218255.1 Hyphomicrobiales bacterium
GTGAACGGTGACGATCCCGAGGCCGCGGTGCGCGTGATGCATCTCGCGTATATGTTCAGACGCACGTTCCACAAGGACGTCGTCGTCGACCTCGTCTGCTACCGCCGCCGCGGCCACAACGAGGGCGACGACCCGTCGTACACCCAGCCGCTGATGTACAAGGAGATCAAGGCGCACGAGAAAATCCGCGAGATGTACGCCGCCAAGCTGATCGAGGACAAGGTCCTTACGCAGGAAGAGTTCGACGCCATGAAGGCGGCGGCGAAGGTGCGGATGGAGAAGGCGCTGGTCATCGCCAGCGAAACCAAGCCGCGCCAGGCGATGAAGATGCTCGGCGGCGTTTGGAAAGGGATGAGCCGCGCAGGAAGCGACTGGTCCGCCAAGACGTCGGTGCCCGCCGAAACGCTTCAGGTGATCGCCGAGCGTTGCGTGGAGCTGCCCGCCGGGTTCACGCCGCATCCGAAACTCGTGAAAATCCTTCAGACCCGCGCCGACATGGGCGCGGGCAAAGCGCCGATCGACTGGGCCGGCGCAGAGATGATGGCGCTCGGCAGCCTGCTGACCGAAGGTACGCCGATCCGCTTCGTCGGCCAGGACGTCCAGCGCGGCACGTTCGGCCATCGCCACGCCTGCCTGCACGACTACAACAACGGCAGCAAGTACTACCCGCTTTCCAACATCACCCCCACGCAGGCGCCGGTAATCATCGTCAACACGATGCTCTCTGAACTCGCGGTGCTTGGGTTTGAATACGGCTTCAGCTCCGCCGACCCGCGGAACTTGGTGATGTGGGAGGCGCAGTTCGGCGATTTCGTCAACGGCGCGCAGGCGATCATCGACCAGTTCATCGCCGCCGCAGAGAG
This sequence comes from Hyphomicrobiales bacterium, assembly GCA_038218255.1. Lineage (GTDB taxonomy): Bacteria > Pseudomonadota > Alphaproteobacteria > Rhizobiales > Hyphomicrobiaceae > JANXVY01. The sequence continues at coordinate 864 of JBBRKD010000463.1, forward strand.
CAAATGGGGCAAGATGACCGGCCTGGTCATGCTCCTCCCCCACGGCTATGAAGGCCAAGGCCCAGAGCACTCCAACGCGTACCTCGAGCGCTGGCTCGGGCTGTGTGCCGAGAACAACATGCAGGTCTGCTACCCGTCGATGCCCAGCCAGTATTTCCACATGCTGCGCCGGCAGATGGTTCGCAAATTCCGCAAGCCGCTCATCGCGATGATGCCGAAATCGCTCCTGCGGTCGGCGCAGCCCGGCACGGCTTCGCAGCTCTCGGAACTGACCGACGGAGAATTCCAGTTGGTCCTCGATGACCCAAGCCAGCCCGATCGCGACAAGGTCAAACGCCTCCTCTTCTGCAGCGGCAAGATTTATTTCGCGCTTGCGCAGGCCCGCGATAAAGAAGCGATGCAGGACACCGCCCTCGTCCGCGTCGAGCAGCTCTACCCGTACCCGAAGAAAGAAATCCAGGGGATTCTCAGCAAGTACCGCGAGGCCCGCGAGATCGGCTGGGTCCAGGAGGAACCCGCCAACCGCGGCGCGTGGACCTACATGGCCCCGCGCCTCCGCGAGCTGCTCCGCGACACTGCCGTCCTCACTTACCACGGCCGCGAGGAGTCAGCCAGCCCGGCGACGGGATCGAAGAAGATTCACGACATCGAGGAAAAGGAAATCATCGCCCACGCGCTGGACATCCACACCGCGCCGGAAGAACCGAGCGGCAACGGCGCGCCGGCCGCGGTAGAAAAACAACCCGAGCCGATCGCCGCCGCCGACGCCTCGCCCAAGCAGCCGGCCACCGTTTCTTCGCCTAAGCAAACCAAGGATTAAGGATCGAATGTGGATGATCGATGGTGGATTGTAGAAATAGCGGCCTCACCGCTCGACAATCCACACGCGACAATCCACAATCCAAATTATTATGCCAACCAACGTCATCGTCCCCGGCATGGGTGAATCCGTTACCGAAGCCGTCCTGCTCCGCTGGCTCAAGAATGATGGCGACTCTGTCGCGGTCGACGAGCCGCTCTGCGAACTCGAAACCGACAAAGCCAACGTCGATCTTCCCGCGGTGAGCGCGGGCGTGCTACGTCACGCCAAGAACGTGGGCGATACGGTCCACGTCGGCGAGACGATCGCGCGGATCGATGAAGGCGGCGCCAAGTCGCAAGCGGCGACCGCAGCATCTTCACAACCCGCAGCAGCGCAAGCGGGATCTGCCCCGGTCCGTCCCGCTTCAGCGGGACAGTCCACGCCCAGCGAAACCAAGCCCGCAGCTTCGAGCAAATCCGAAGACCTTTCCCCCGCCGTCCGCCGCGTCGTCGCGGAATCGGGTGTCGACGCCGCCAAGATCAAAGGCACCGGCCCCGGCGGGCGCATCACGAAGGAAGACGCTGAAACCTTCGCCGAGCCAAAATCCAACGGCGCCCGCACCGGCACGAGCCAGCCGCTCCCGTCCGCCCCGAGCAAGCAGCCCGCCAGCGCCCCTGCTCTCGCCGCCGCCGGCGCCATGACCGGTTTCGATGCTGACGGCAAAAAACGCGTTCCCATGAGCAAGATGCGGCTCCGCATCGCGCAAACTCTTGTGCAGGCG
>JBBRKD010000464.1:0-2442 GCA_038218255.1 Hyphomicrobiales bacterium
GGCTCCAACTCGATCTTTTTCTTGAGCGTTTTCTGCCAAGGCATCTTGAGGCTGCCATCGATGCGGCAGCGCCCGCCTCGCCGCCGACAGATCCCCGCACGCTGATTGCAAGTTCTTTCGGGGCGACGCTGGAAATGACCCGCGACGGTCTGATCGAGCTGCGCCAGGATGGAGCCTTCTCCCCGATCCATATCCGCCGACGTCAGGGGGCTGAGAGCAGCCCATGACAGGAAAACCAGGTCCCGAGGAGCGAACCGTGCCGCCCCGTCTCACACTCGTCGTCCGCAGTGCTGGTCCCGGTGTTGGTTCTGGTGTTGGCCCCAGCGAAGACAGCAGTGAAAGCTCCAGTCCCGAACCGCAACTCAGCGATGTCCCCACGCAGGCCCTCGCATCCCTGGAAGCCGCACGCGAAACAGGTGTGCTCCGCCACAATCTCCGAATTCTGGAAGCGGCTCTCTTTGCCTCCACATCCCCGCTCGATGAGGCAGATCTTGCGCGCCATTTGCCCCAAGACACCGACTTGCAACCGCTCCTGACGGCACTTGCAGCCGACTACGCCGGACGCGGCGTCACGTTGCAGCGGGTCGCAGGCAAATGGGCGTTCCGCACGTCGCAAGACCTGTCGCACATCCTCGAGCGTCATGCGGTTGAGGAGCGCAAACTCTCGAAGGCCGCCCTCGAAACACTCGCGATCATTGCCTATCATCAGCCGGTGACGCGCGCCGAGGTCGAAGACATTCGCGGCGTCACGACATCGAAAGGCACGCTCGACGTGCTGCTGGAAACCGGCTGGATCAGGCCCCGTGGCCGTCGCCGTGCGCCGGGGCGACCGTTAACGTATGGGACGACCGGCGACTTTCTCGACCATTTCGGGTTGGATGCAATCAAGGATCTTCCCGGTCTCGCCGATCTTAAGGGCGCTGGCCTGCTCGATGGCAATCTGCCGCCCAACTTCACGATCCCCAATCCAACCGACGTTGCAGCCCTGATGCCGGACGAATTGCCCCTTGAGACGGGCGACGACGGGCAGCACGATGGCACCGACGATGGCGATCCCGACCTCTTTGCCGCCTTGCCCGAAGACACCGACGACGATACCGAGAGGCCTGAAGCGTCGAGTTTTGATGAGCCGTTGCGCTGAACTCCAGCCATGAGACGATCTTGAACCTACCGTCGTGGATGACGTCCAGCCCGTCCGGGCGATCAGATTCCATCGCTCTGAAGCCGATCGGCACCAGAGGCCGCACGCCTGCGACATTTGCGGCCGGCATCACATTTGAGGCGATCGAACGGCGCTATGGCGACCACTACGCATTGGCAGGCTTTTCCCTCGATATCGCGCCAGGCGAAGTCGTGTGCTTGCTTGGCCCGTCGGGGTGCGGCAAGACCACCCTGCTGCGGATCGCGTCCGGCATTGAGAAACCGTCCGGCGGTCGCGTCCTGATCAACGGGATCGAAGTCGCAGGGCCCGCCCGCTTCGTGCCGCCCGAACAGCGCAGTGTCGGCCTGATGTTTCAAGACTTCGCGCTGTTTCCCCATCTGACGATCCTGGACAACGTGTCGTTCGGCTTGAAATCGCTGCCGCCTGTAGAGGCTGCGCGCGAAGCCATGGCGCTGCTGACGCGCGTCGGGCTCGCTGACTACGCAGCGCGCTATCCCCACGTGCTGTCTGGCGGCCAGCAGCAGCGCGTCGCGCTGGCGCGCGCGATCGTGCCCCGCCCATCGGTCATGCTGATGGACGAGCCGTTCTCGGGGCTCGATGTGCAATTGCGCGATGCCATGCAGGAAGAAACGCTGTCGCTGCTCCGCGAAACCCGCGCAACCTCCCTTATCGTGACACACCACCCGGAAGAGGCGATGCGGCTTGGCGACCGGATCGCGGTGATGGCACAGGGCCGTCTCGTGCAGCTCGGCACTGCCCAGGACTTGTATCACCACCCGGCTGAGTTATTCGTCGCGCGACTGTTTTCCGAAATCAACGAAGTGCCCGCCCGCGTGCGCTCCGGCCGCATCGAAACGCCGTTCGGAACGATCCCGGCTCCAGGTTTGAGCGAAGCGCAATCGGCAATCCTATGCCTGCGCGAACGTGCCATCCTCATCTGGCCCGAAGGCCGCCCGCCTCCGCCCGACCGCATCCATCAGGGGATCGTGCTCGCAGGCCGCGTGTTGCATCTGCGCTTTCTCGGCGATGTCGCGCTTGTTGAAGTGGCGGTCCAGGGCTTTGAAGAACCGCTCAAGATTCGCACGCCCGAGCCAGATGGCCTTGCGCGCGGCGCCAACGTGAAGGTCGAGATCGACCCCGCCCGAGCACTCGTTTTCCCGGCGTAACCGCCTGTGTGCGCGACCGCGCGACCCTTGCTGCCAACGGCTGTTTCTGCGATACTAGGAATTCAATATGCCATGGTCTAAAAAACCATTGGCTTGAAGGAGATAACGTCTATG
>JBBRKD010000465.1:0-2441 GCA_038218255.1 Hyphomicrobiales bacterium
GATATTGAGTCCGGCGCTAAACTGGCGCGTGACGATGGCGAGCCGCTCGGCAAAATCCTCGGCGACGCGTGCGAGCAGGAAATCATACCGTGACGCAGTGGCTGCATGGCGATTGCGCCGCGCGGTCAGAAGCGTTGTGTCAAAGATTTCCGGCACGTCGCTCATGACGTCTCCCAAGACTTGCTTGCCGCCTGAGGCTTATCGCAAGACCTTACTGGCACGCAGCCCGTTGCAGCGCTACGATCGCGGCGGAGTTCCCGACCGATGCGTGAAACCGCAGATGCACCCACACCTGATGCTCGGCTGACGATGCGCGTTCGAGCGGCGAACGTCGTGTCGCGCATCGCGCAGACCGTCTCGGACACCATTGTCCCGCCCGTGTGCCTTGCCTGCCATGGCCCGATTACGAGCCACGATTCTCTTTGCGCGCCGTGCTGGACGAACATCCATTTCATCACGCACCCGCTGTGCGATCGCCTTGGGCATCCATTGTCTTATACGACGGGCGGACCCGTCGTTTCCGCTGCAGCGCTGGCCGACCCGCCGAACTATCATCGGGCGCGGGCTGCGACCACGTTCGGCGGCACGACGCAGAAACTCATCCATGGGTTCAAGTATTCCGACCGCCACGACGCGCGCCGCCTGTTTGGCCGCTGGCTGCAAACCGCTGGTGCTGAACTGCTGACCGACGCCGATGGTCTCGTCCCCGTCCCGTTGAACCGATGGCGGCTCATGCACCGGCGCTATAATCAGGCCGCGATCCTTGCCAACGAGCTGTCACGCCTCACAGGCGTTGCGAGCTTCCCGTCGGCGTTGATCCGAACGAAGGCGACGACGAGCCAGGTTGGGCTTACCACGGCCGAGCGCCATGCCAACGTCTCCGGAGCGTTCCAGGTTAACCCCGGGTGCCGTGATTGGCTCGCGGGTCGCCGGATCGTGCTGATCGATGACGTGATCACGACCGGGGCGACGTCGAATGCGGCCGCCCGGACGCTTCTGACCGCAGGCGCTGCCCGCGTTGACGTGCTGGCGTTGGCGCTTGTCACCGGCACATCCTATTAGAAATAGGCATATCTTCACGCTCACATCGGCAGGCGCTGGCATTCAGATGACAGTTTGATTACGTTTCAGATGACACGCTCACGTCTGCGCGTGCTTTGGGGGATATGGCCTTGCCGAAAGTCGAGATCTATACCGCTGCTCTTTGTCCCTATTGCCATATGGCAAAGGAACTCCTGATGGCCAAAGGCGTGCCGTACAACGAGATCGATGTTACCAACGCGAGTGAGGTGCGGGCCGCCATGCGCACCCGGGCCGGTGGTCGTAATACAGTGCCCCAGATCTGGATCGGCGAGCGCCACGTCGGGGGATGTGACGAACTCTATGCCCTCGACCGGGCAGGCAAGCTCGATCTGATCCTGGCTGCGGCCTGAGCCCGACATGGCGGATGCCTCACTCAGATTTCGGGCCGCGCTCGTGCAAATGCGCTCAGGCCGCGACGTTGCAGCCAATATCACGTCGGCAACGGCGCTGATCGAGGAAGCAGCCGGCCAGGGCGCGCAGTACGTGCAGACGCCGGAAGTCACGACACTGATGGACACCGACCGCGGGAACCTATTCGCGCAGACGAAACCCGAAGCTGGCAATCCAGCGCTGTTGGCGTTCCAGAGCCTGGCATCGCGCCTCAACATTTGGCTGCATATCGGCTCGATAGGCATTCGGGTCGGCGACAGGATCGCAAATCGCTCCTATGTGATCTCGCCCGATGGCAGGATCGCTGCGCGCTACGACAAAATCCACATGTTCGACGTGCAGCTTGCCAACGGCGAGACGTACCGCGAGAGCGAAAACTATGCCCCCGGTGACCGCGCCGTCGTTGTCTCCACCCCCTGGGGCGGCCTCGGGCTGACGATCTGCTATGACATCCGGTTTCCAGCCCTCCACCAGACCTTGGCCGCAGCCGGTGCGCAGATGATTGCCGTGCCTGCGGCCTTCACGGTGCCGACCGGAGAGGCCCACTGGCACACGCTGCTGCGCGCGCGTGCGATTGAAACCCAGTCGTTCGTGTTTGCCGCAGCCCAGGGCGGACGTCATGAGCATGGCCGCGAAACCTACGGCCACAGCCTGATCATTTCACCGTGGGGACGCATCCTCGCGGAGGCTGGCACCGAGCCTTGCGTGATCACCGCCGACATCGATATGGCTGACGTCGCAACCGTGCGTGCCCGCATTCCTTGCCTGAGCCACGGGCGTCCATTCGCGCTCGCGGCCGATCCGGGTTAAAAGCCCGAGGGGATCTCAGGGGATTGCTGGCATGGCGTTTCAAACGATTGCCGTCCTGGGCGGCGGGGCCTGGGGCACGGCGCTGGCACAGACGCAGGCTCGCTGCGGGCGCGCCGTGACGCTGTGGGCGCGCAATGCGGCGGCTGTCGCTGACATCA
>JBBRKD010000466.1:0-2424 GCA_038218255.1 Hyphomicrobiales bacterium
TCGATAGACCGTGCGACATGTTCTCAAGCGCAAACTGGAAGCGCTCGTTCAAGGCCTCGATCTGGCCCTGGTATGTGAGAAGAGATTCGGCATTCGCCTTAAAAACACCCAGGGCGCGCGCCATATCGCCGAGTTCGTCGATATAGCGCGTGCCGGAAATACGAACGGACACATCATTTTGCGCTAATTGCAGCATGGTTCGCGTCATGCCTTTCAAGCGACGGACAATCTGGCGTGTGACGATAAAGCTGACAGGCCCAATCATAAACACCACGAACACCGATCCCACGAGCACCCAGCGAGCGAGAAAAGTTCCGCTTTCAAAAAGGGCCGTCACATCGCGGTCAACGGCTGCGAGTTGCTCGAGCTTATGGAGCGCCACCTGGCTTTGAAGCTCTCGGGCATGCGCAACGTATCGCGCAACTGCTTCGATACCGGCAGCCTGCGCATAATTTTCGGCAAGATGAAGCGTCACTTCGGCATGGCGGGCCAGTTCGGGTAATCCGGCAAAGAACGGACCGAGGTTGTCCGCCGGACCATGCGGGATACGATCCTCCATGTCCTCGATGATCTGAGCGGCCTTGACCCTCAGTTCGACAATGCGGACGCGGTCCAATTCAACGGGAGCGCTCTCGATGATTCGACGGTGCCGCTCCAACAAGAGATCGAGGTCGTTGACCCGCATCAATTCACTTTCGACACGGTGGCGGATGTCGCGTCCGCTTTCTCCCGCGAGCGTCACGAACCGCAGGGCGGCCGCTGACAGCACGCAGACGCTGAGCAGCGCCATGCCAGCCAACGCATACAGTCGCGTGCTGATCCGCACCGACGCCATCGGCCACAACACGGCCATCTGGATGAAGCGCCACGGGTCTGCGGGTAAGCGCGAGGACAAGGTCACGTTGGGCTCAATCGCGATTGCGGGCGACAATATCGCGCGTGATCGCTATGAGCCGGGCAACGCCTGGCGAGGGCTCACCGAGCGTGACGAAACTGAGGGGCTGCTCGACAACCCGGTCGGTCACGATCTCTGGTAGCTTGGCGCGGCGGATCAGTCCCAGCTGCGCGATACCCAGCGCACCAGGCTCCTGCGAGACGACCTTCAGGACATGGTTGGCGCTTTCAAGCCGCACGGCCGTGATTGGCATTGGCGCATCGCCGAGCACCATGGCCCGCACGGCCGCAACGGTCCCGCCACCTTCCTTGACGGACACGACGAGGATCGGGAGATCGCGACCCCCGACGTCCTTCCAATTGGTGACATCGCCTTTCAAAATGCTGGCGACTTGATCGAGCGTGAGACGTGTCGCACCATTTGAGGGATGAATCGCAAAGGCCGTCCGGGTTGCACCGATCCGATGTTCGCGCAGGTCGCCATAGGGAAACTGAGACATGGTTTTGTTTGCAGAAATGACCTCTGCCGACAGCGGCGCCGAAATCATCGCAACGTCACATCGGCCTTCAAACAGCGACAGCAACCCCCAACTCGACTTATTCGCGACAACATCGAAACTCCGCCCATAGGATGCTTCAATGGTCTTTTGGAACGGGACTAAGATCTCACTGTAAAACGTAGTAGAACCTTGGACCCGAAGCGGCGTGTCGGTGTTGGCCGCTCGAACGCCTGGGACATGGGCGACAAGGAACATCAAGAGCATGAAGGAACGAAGCGACATAAGGATCTCCTGGATGGAACCGGAATGACCTAAATTACAACCTAAGAGTGTAGTATTCGTATTGCTCCCGCATAAAATTTTCTTCGACCGCACACAGCCGGATCACGACTGACAATGCAGAACGAAATCGACACGAATCCAAGCCCCAGATGTGGCTGAGAGATTAACGCGCCCAAGCTAGACCGACGGTTCAACACCGAAACGGGGCGTGACATGGCCTGGACAAGCGTACGATACGACGTAGTCAACTTGAGCGCCGTGCTCGCGATCGGGCTGTGGCCATTGCTCAGGCTGCTGACCTGACGTCCACTGGCCGCAATCGGCAAACGCGACCATCGGGCTCCAAGCGCAACTGTGTCCCCGTTTCGATCGCATCGACGCCGTCGACACCGACGATCATGGGCAGCCCTCGCTCGCGGGCAACGATCGCCATGTGGCTAAGCCATCCGCCGAGCTCGACCACGAGCCCGCCGCTGGCGAGGACCTGCGGTAGCCATGCCGGATGGACACTTCGCGCGACGATGATGTCGCCAGGCTCAAAGCCTGGAATGGCGTCGCCACTCGCGCAGACGTGGGCTGCAACGTGAACGGCGCGGCCTTCGACGGCGGTATCTCCTGAAACGCTCGTGCCGGAGAGATGAGCGTCGCCAGCGCGCGCGATGCGGCGCTTGCCCTGCGGACCCCGTTCGATATCGCGCACGTCGAGACGGGCCGGCAGCGATGCGACGTTCTCGAACTCGCGTTGCTC
>JBBRKD010000467.1:0-2422 GCA_038218255.1 Hyphomicrobiales bacterium
AGACGCGGGGCGGCAATCGCCGCTGCTCTCGAACTCTCGGTCATCTCAGCCCGCCTCGTTGAACGAGGACTGGATGATCTTTTCTTCCGTCAACTCGTCACCGCGCAGATTGGCAACGATGCGGCCCGAGTGAAAGACGTAGACGTGGTCGCAATTGTCGAGTTCGTCGGTTTCGGTGGTGTACCAGAGGAAGGTGCGTCCATGGCGGGCCTCCTCGGCGATAAGATCGTATACCTCCAGCTTGGTGCCGATATCCACGCCACGCATCGGATCGTCCATCAGCACGATCTGCGCGTTCGAACCCAGCGCCCGGGCGAACAGCGCCTTCTGCTGATTGCCCCCCGACAGCGAGAGGATATTGTTGTGCACATCGGGGGTGCGAATCTTGATCCTTGCCTGCCAGGAACTGGCGAGTTCGTCCTCCCGCGCCGAGGAAATCGTCAAACCCTTGCGCAATTGAGCCAGCGAGCGGATACCGATATTTTCCGAAATCGACCATTGCGGGAAGATGCCGTCCGATTGACGGTCGCCCGCCACGAGCGCCACCGGCGCTGCCACCTCGATGCCCGCCATCCGGCGCGACGCCCCCGCAAAGATCGCCAGCAGCAGATCGGTCTGCCCGTGCCCGGCCAGCCCGGCAAGGCCGATGATTTCGCCCTCACGCGCGACCAGCTCGGCGCCGTCCCGCTGCTGTTTCGGCCGCGCCCGGACACGCACCGGGGCGCCGTCACGATCGGGACGCGCCGCGGCGATGCCGGCTTTGTCGCGGGCCTCGTCGCCGCCCATGAGCGTCACCAGCCGATCACGGTCGAAACCGGCGCTGGCATCGCTGGCGACCACCTTGCCGTCGCGCATCACCACGATGCGGTCGGCATTCTTGAGAATTTCGCCGAGCAGATGCGAAATCAGGATGCAGCTTTTGCCGCCGGCGACGAAGCGCCGCACGAAGGCCAGCAATTGCCCGGCGGTATGGGCATCGAGCGAGGACGTGGGTTCATCAAGGATCACCAGATGCACCGGGTCTTCGGTTACGGTGAAAGCGCGCGCTACCTCCACCATTTGCCGCTTGCCGATCGATAGATCATGCACCGCTTCGGCGGCCCCGATGCCGTGACCGGGAAAGATTTCGTTGAGCTTGTCCCCGATCAGTGCTGACGCCCGGCGACGCCAGCCGATGCCCTTGAGCGCCGCGTGGGTGATATGGGTGTTCTCGGCGACCGTCAGGTTCGGACAGAGCGAGAGTTCCTGGAACACGCAGCGGATGCCGAGCTGTTGCGCCCGCGCTACCGAATAGCCGGCTTCGGCGCTGCCGTTGACAGTGATGCCGCCGCGATCGGCGGTGCCGGTACCGGCGAGCACATGCATGAGCGTTGATTTGCCGGCGCCGTTGTGACCGACGAGGCCGACGCATTCCCCAGCGCTGACCGAGAAGTCCACGCCCTCAAGCGCGCGGACGGCGCCGAAGTGTTTTTCGACGCCGTCCAGTTCTACGATGTTGGTTGCGTCCCCATACATCCCAGGCCGTACTCACGCAGCGGGCGGAAAGGGCACGAGCAACCGCACGATCACTTCATATTGGCTTTGATGGCCGCCTCGGCGTCGGCCTGGCTGTATTCATGGCTGGCAACGCCGCCCTTGGCAATGGTGGGCAGGGCGGCCTCGAAATCGGCCTGCGTGAAGGCGAGATAGGGCACCAGCAAATCATGCGGAATGTCCTTGTGGCCGTCGAGAATCTGCTGCGCCACCCAGAAGGCCAGCGTCGACACGCCTGGCGCGATGGAAGCAGACCAGGTGCTGTAGCCGTCCTTGTCCTTCTGCTCCTTCCACCAGGCCAGTTCATCCTGGCGATTGCCCATGATGATGGTCGGACGGGGCTTGCTGGCCGCCGCGAACGCCTGCGCCGCGCCATAGCCGTCGCCGCCCTGGTCGACGATGCCGATGACGTCGGGCAATGAGGGCAGCACTGTCGCCACGGCCTTTTACGCCGTGGTCTGGTCCCAGTCGCCGGTGACCGAGTTGACGATCTTGAATTCGGGATGGGCGGCGACGCCTTCCAGGATGCCGGCATGGATCGTTTCATCGATGGAGGTGCCGGCCAGACCGCGGATTTCGAGCAAATTGCCGCCCTTGGGCTGGAACTTGGCCATCTGCTCGACTTCCTGCTTGCCCATATCCTTGAAGTCGACCACGACGCGCCAGGCGCAGGGCTCGGTGACGGTCCCGTCGAAAGAAACCACGGTAATGCCGGCATCGCAGGCCTGCTTGACGGCGCCATTGAGGGCATCCGGCGACGCGGCGTCAGGGGAATCGGGTGAAGGGATTATTGAGTAATGATGGCTTGGAGGAATGCGTCATCCCATGCGGCGATTTTACGTTTGGCGCGAAGTGAGGATTTGGACGTTGTTCGCCGGAGCAGGTTTGT
>JBBRKD010000468.1:0-2422 GCA_038218255.1 Hyphomicrobiales bacterium
TGCCAGCCACTTGACGGTCGTTGGAGAACGACACGATGGGAATGTTGGCTGCACGTGCCACAGGCGCTGCACCCGCAACGGCTCGGGCGAACAACGGACCCAAAAGGATCTCTGCGCCTTCCTTGATCGCCTCGTCGGCGGCGACGCGTGCCCCGTCTGCTGACCCCTTGTCGTCCTTCACGATGAGTTGGACGTTTCCGCCGTTGGCCTCAAACAGGGCCATTTCGGCGGCTTGCTTCATGCCTTTGGCTATCTGTGCGGTCTGATCGAACCCGCCAAGCGGGAGGAGAAGGCCAATCTTCAGCGGTTTGCCCGACCGCAAGACCATCGGCACTCCGCCGCTCACGCCACCCACGCCCGATGTATCGGACGCCACAGATGATGGGGTTGTGCCGTCGGACCCCGGCACGGGGGGCGTGCTCGCCGCATCTGCGATGGCACCGCGTGTCACCGGCGTCACGGTTGCCGTTCCGGTCACGACCTCTTGGCGCGCACTCGTGTTGCCAAGGTCGCTTGAGCAGGCTGCGATCAGGACACCGATCACAAATATGGCGGTGAAACCTGCTGCCCGTGCGGTGATGGCGTTGGTGGAATTGATGTTCACGTTCTCATCTCTTTGCGATGTGCCGGCATCGCGAAAAAAACCTAGCTCGCCCTACGATGTCTATCGCATACCCTTCCTCTGCGCGATACGCCTCTAGACGCGGCGTCGCCGCGCGGCTTTGCCGCCAAGCAACCCTCAGACCCCACGATTTTCCCATGATTGAGCCGCCCGACGAGCTGCCCGACGCTGACGCCGATCCGGACTCGGGCGCGCGTGCAGCGCCTGCGGCCGCCAAGTCCTTGACCGCACCGGCTGCTCGCGTGCTTGCCGAAATGACCCGCATTCTGGCCGAACCGCTCCAGCCTGGCCTCTATCTCGTTGCAACGCCGATCGGGAACCTCGCCGATCTGTCGTTGCGCGCTGTAAGTCTCCTCGCCCGTGCTGACGTGATTTACTGTGAGGATACCCGCCACAGCCGCACGCTGACCGGCCATTATGGGCTCACGACGCATTTGACGCCCTACCACGAGCACAACGGCGCTCGCGAGCGCCCAAAAATCCTGAGCCAGCTGGCGCAAGGCCGCCGCATTGCGCTGATTTCAGACGCTGGGACGCCGCTGATTTCCGATCCGGGCTATAAGCTTGTGCGCGAGGCGCTCGACGCTGGCCACCGGGTTGAAAGCATCCCCGGCGCGTCGGCAGCTCTTACCGCGCTCACGGCATCGGGGCTCCCGACAGACGCGTTTTTCTTTGCGGGCTTCCTGCCGCCCCGGAGTGCTGCCCGCCGCACGCGCGCTGCCGAACTGAAAGCTGTGCCCTCGACGTTGATCTTCTACGAAGCCCCGTCGCGCATTCCCGAAAGCCTCGCTGATCTGGCAGCGGTTCTGGGGCCACGCCCGGCGGCGCTCGCACGCGAGTTGACCAAGCGGTTTGAACACATCGCGCGAGGAACACTCGAGACGCTCGCTGCGTCCAGCCTCGCGCAAGAGGCGCGCGGCGAATACGTGATCCTTGTCGGCCCGCCGGTGTTGGGCGACGTGACGGACGATGTGATCGAGAACAGCATTCGCACGGCGCTCGAAACGCTCTCGCTTCGCGATGCCTCCAAGGCGGTTGCCGACGATCTCGGCATTGCGAAATCTCGCGCCTACGAAATCGGCTTGCGCGTGCGTGGCTGATTGAGGGACCGATCGCCGAGTGCGTCGGCGAGCCGCGCGGTCGCCGAGCCGGGCTTCAACGGTTTGGGCTGGCTCTCATGCGGCGTCCAGGCTGTCAGCGTTACGATTTCGAAGGTGGCGATAATCCGCCCGTCTAGCTGCGAAAACCGTTCCCGATAAACATCGGTCGCGCGCATCAGGAGTGTGCGCGTCACCGGCACTCGCCGTCGCGCGGTGAGCATGTTGGATGCACCCATGCCGCGCAACTCCGCCATCAGCGCCAGCGGGGTCGCATAGGTGACGGTCACCACATCGGTGTCGGCAACCGGAAGCGCAAATCCCGCCCGCTGCAACAGGGCGCCCATGGCGCGCACGTCCGCGAACGGGGCAACCCGAGGCGACGCGCCACCCGTGACCTCATCTTCCGCAATGAGCCAGGCCTCGCGGAGTTCACGCAGGGTCTCTCCACCGAGCAGGGCTGCCAGAAACAGCCCATCAGGCTTCATCGCACGGCGGAGCTGCAGCAACGCGCCGGGCAGATCGTTTGTGAGCTGCAGCGAGAGGCCCGACACCACGAGGTCATAGAGCTCGCCCTCGACGGCCAGTGCCTCCACGTCGGCAACGCGTGTTGGTCCGTCGCATTGCGCCAGAAGCTGCACAGACAGACCAGCATCAACGAGCGTGCCGACGTTGGGCAAGGCCCTTAGGCGACGGCTGACCA
>JBBRKD010000469.1:0-2418 GCA_038218255.1 Hyphomicrobiales bacterium
GCAGCCGAGCGTGATGATGCGCGCGACGTGGGGGAGGGCAAGTGCAGCTGGAACCCAGCTCCGGCAGGTTTCAAGCGGCCAACGTGTCCAGTCTGGCGCTCCATCGAAATGGAGCACGCTGACGGGCTCGCTCTGGCGCGCGAGCAGGCTGGCCGTCAGATGATGAAACGCACTCGAGCCGTAGAACACGACCTCGGGTTCTGAGAGCGCGAGATCGCCGAGCCGAAGTAGCAGCTCGAAGTGGGCCGCGTGGTCGGGGGTGTACGCCAAACGATGGCCCAGATCGCGCACCGGCACGCAACGGGCGGCACCGGATGCGATCAGCTCGGCGAAGCGGGGTTGCCGCGTCACCGAACCGTCTGTGTCGATGACCGTGAGCCGCACGCGGTTGCAGCCCCGCTCAGGCGAAGTGCTTGGCCGTGCGCGCGAACAACTGGTCCATGAGCGCGATCCCAAGATCGATCTCGTCGTAGGAGATTTCCAACGACGGGGCGAGCGTGATCACGTTCTTGTAGTAGCCGCCGATGTCGAGCACGAGACCGTAGGTCTTGCCGCCGTGTTCGAGGGTCGCTTCCATCGCTTCGTCGACCATCCAGTCGACGAATTTCTTGGAGGGCGTGAAGCTGTCGTGGGGCTCGCAGATCTCGATGCGGAGCGCCATGCCCATGCCATCGACATCGCCGACCATCTTATGGCGGCGCTTGAGCTCACGTAGACCGTTGAGGAAGTAGGCGCCCTTGAGGGCGGTCATTTCTTCGTAGTCGGTCTCTTCCATCATCTTCATGGCTTCGAGAGCAACAGCGGTGCCAAGCGAATTGGCGTTGAAGGTTGAGTGCGTGGAGCCAGCCGGGAAAATCGTCGGGTTGATCAGCTCTTCGCGCGCCCAGACGCCCGAGAGCGGGTTCAGCCCGTTGGTGAAGGCCTTGCCGAACACGATGATGTCGGGCTTGACGTTGAAGTTCTCGATCGACCAGAGCTTGCCGGCCCGGTAGAAGCCCATCTGGATTTCATCGTCCACGAGCAAGATTTTGCGTTGCTCGAGAATTTCGGACAGGCGCTCGAAATAGCCAGGCGGCGGCACGACATAACCGCCTGTGCCTTGGATCGATTCCACATAAAACGCTGCGTATTCCGACACGCCGACCTTGGCGTCCCAGACGCCGTAGTATTCGGTGTCGAAGAGGCGGGCGAACTGCTCGACGCAATAGAGGCCGCAGTCGTCGCGCTTCTTGCCGTAGGGGCAGCGGAAGCAATAGGGGAATGGCACGAACTGGGCGCGGTCACCAAAGTGGCCATAGCGACGGCGGTAGCGGTAGGACGAGGTGATGGCGGAGGCGCCGAGCGTGCGACCGTGGTAGCCGCCTTCAAACGCGAAGTTGAGGCTCTTGCCGCCTGAATAATTGCGGACCAGCTTGAGACTGTCTTCGACGGCCTGGGAACCGCCAACATTGAAATGCACGCGGCCTTTGCGGCCGAATTTCTTCTCGACGTCCTTTGAGATCATCGCGGCGAGTTCGATTTTCTCGCGGTGGAGATACTGGCTGGCGACCTGGGGCAGGCGGTCGATCTGGTCCTTCAGGGCGTTGTTCAGGCGCTTGTTGGCGTAGCCGAAGTTGACAGCCGAATACCACATCTGAAGGTCGAGGAACTGACGCCCCTGGGCGTCATACATATATGAGCCTTCGCAGCGCTCGAAGATCTTGGGCTCGGCGGTGTAATGGACGGTATCGCCGTGGGAGCAATACTGGTTTTCCAGAACGCGCAGTTCGGCTTCCGACAACGGAGCGTTGGGCTCGGCACCTGGTACTTGATCAAGCATGAAACGCTTCCTTTGCCTGGACCAGTGCGCTTGCCGTCGTTGCGCCGCTGGCGAGGTCGCTCAAGATCCGGGTGACATCATGAAAGTCGCGGAAGGCAATATGGGCGATACCTTCTGAGCGACAGTGTTCGATGAGTTTGCCCTTTGCAAAGCAAAGGTCAACGGTTGCGGCTGCACAAAAGTCTGAGCGACCGTCTCCGATGAGGATACGGAACGCGCCCTCGGGTGAGGGCGTGCGACATTTGCAGTTGCCAGACGTGCAGCCGTCGGCGGCATGGGGGAACAAGAGAAGCCAGCGCTCGTGGCTGATCTGCTCAAGCTTATTGGCGCGAACGGGAAAATTCAGATTGTGGCGGGTGAGGACGCGCTGGACAACGCGGTCGATGCCATCTGAGACGACCGTAACCGGCAGGTTCTGTGCAGCACAGAAGGCTGCAAAACTCTCAAAGCCCGGGTCGAGGGCGACGCTGTCGGCGAACGTGTCGAGCTGGGATGCGTCCAACCGCAACAGGGCTACTTGGGCTGCCATTGCATCGCGCGATCCGATCTTGCCAGCAAGCCAGGCGCTTTCGATCTCGAGCCAGCGCGGCTCTGCGTAC
>JBBRKD010000470.1:0-2414 GCA_038218255.1 Hyphomicrobiales bacterium
GCGCAGCCGCCCATGCCACCGAACAGCGCGGCGACGATATTGGCACCTCCCTGTCCGGCGCACTCGCGGCGCTTGTCGCTGTCAGTGTCCGTCATGTCGTCGACGATCTGTGCGGTCAGCATGGATTCCAGCAGACCCACCGCCGCCATCGTTAGCGCATAGGGCAGGATAATCCGCAGCGTTTCCAACGACAACGGCACCGTCGGCATTACGAAGCTTGGCAACCCTTCGGGCAGCTTGCCCATGTCCCCGACCGTATGGACGGGCAACCCCACAGCGATGCTGACGACGCTGAGCACGGCAATCGCGACGAGCGGGGAAGGAATAGACCGGGTCAGGCGGGGGAAACCATAGATGATCGCGAGGCCGGCCCCGACCATCACATAGGTTTGCCAGCCAACGTTGGTCAGTTGCGGCACCTGAGCGAGGAAAATCAGGATCGCCAGCGCGTTGACGAAACCGGTAATCACCGAGCGGGAGACGAACTGCATCAAGAGATCGAGGCGCAGTAGCCCCGCGACGATCTGGATCAGCCCCATCAAAATCGTTGCCGCAAACAAGTATTGGACGCCGTGTTCGCGCACGAGCGGTATGACGACGACGGCCACAGCCGCAGTTGCGGCGGAGATCATGCCGGGACGGCCGCCAATCAACGCGATGGTCATGGCAATCGCGACCGACGCATACAGGCCCACCCGCGGATCGACGCCCGCAATCACCGAAAAACCGATGGCCTCCGGAATCAAGGCGAGCGCGACAACGATACCGGCGAGAAGTTCGCGCGACACGCTGCCGCCATCGGGGATCCATTCGGTGCGGTAGTGGGGCAAGTTGAAGGTCATGAGAGGGTCCGCACATAGCCCACAATCCTGCGCGACAAGCGCGAGGATCAAGAAATGGTGGGAGTGGGGTTGTCCGGCGGATTGGCGGCCGGAATAGCCACCCGGAATTGCACCAGGTCCATGCGAGTGCCATGCTCTTACAGATGCAATCCACCGAAAGGCAAGGCCGCTGGGTAGCGACACGGCGACACGCGCTGCCACCGCGCAGGTGTGGACCTATAAGGTGGCCGCGTCGTTTGTCTTGGACATGAAGATCATCACCGTTCGCGCGGCTCCACCGTGGCACCTTTTTTCCCCGGTCCTGCTGTTGGCCGTGTGTCAGAGCGCCGCGGCAACTGCTGCACCTCTGCCCGCTCCACAAAATACCCAGAATCCTGCAACGGGGACATCGCCCTCACCCACCGACCTGCGCGCGGCCGCCACCGATCCGACGACCCGGCGCTTTTACGAAGCGAACGGTTGGCAGGCCGTCTGGTCCGATCCCGCAGAGCGCGCGCTTGAGCGCAGCTTGGGCGAGCGCGCCCGCCATGGCCTCGATCACCGCGCTTTCATCGAGGACCCAAAGCCTTCGTGGAGCCCAGCGGGCCGCGAAATCGCTCTGACACGCGCTGCTCTAGGATATGCGGCAGCGCTGGCACGCGGGGCGACCGACCCGTCGAAACTGCACGCGATCTACACGCTGCCACGGCCTGATGCGGATCTTGCCAAGCCGCTTGCGCAAGCGATCACGGACGGCACGCTGGACACGTGGTTCACCAGTCTCGCACCGCAAGACGACGTATATGCCCGCCTTTCCCAGGCCTATCTTGCCGCGCACTTGCAAAGCGGTGGTGCCGATCAAGCAAAGATCGCGGCCGGCATCATCCGCGTCGGCGACACCGATGAGCGAGTCCCCGCGATCGTCGCCGATCTGGTCGGTGCCGAATATTTGACGGTGGACACGTCTGCACCGACCACGCCGGGTGCCGCTTCTGAGGCAAAAGACGCCAATCGCTACACCCAGCGGGTCGCCAATGCCGTGGAGAGTCTGCAGCGGGATTATGGCATTGCAGCAGATGGCGTCATCGGCCCCGCGACGCTCGAAATTCTCAATTTGCGGCCGGGTGATCGCGCGGTCGCACTCGCGGTCGCGCTGGAACGTCTGCGCTGGCTCTCGCGCACGCCGCCTGCAACGCGGATCGACGTGAATACCGCCGCAGCCCGACTCTTTTATTATCGAGATGGCAAGCTGATAGACAGCCGCCGGGTCATCGTCGGTCAGCCTGGCAAGGAAACCCCCCAGTTGCTGGCACCGATGTTCCGGCTCGTCGCCAATCCGACCTGGACGATCCCCAAGTCGATCCAGAATGGGGAAATGGCGGGGGTCAGCGCCGCCTATCTGCGGCGGCGCAATATGGTCCGCAGGAACGGCTGGATCGTCCAGAGGCCGGGGCCGAGCAATGCCCTTGGTCTCGTCAAGTTCGATATGCACGACGAGTACGCCATTTACCTGCACGATACCTCCGCGCCAGCGCTGTTCGATCGCAGCGCGCGCTACTTGAGCCACGGGTGCGTGCGGATCGAAGACGCGCT
>JBBRKD010000471.1:0-2396 GCA_038218255.1 Hyphomicrobiales bacterium
GAGCATGATGCCGAGAAAGGAAAACCCGGCGATGACCGAGATGAACCCCTCTTTACGGCGTGCGCCCAGATAGCGCCGCGCGATCATCCATTCAAACGGCGCGAACGGGGCGGTGCGGCCAGGAGCTTCAACACCCTCGGCCGGTGTCTCGGCTGCTTTCGATAATGCCGACAGTGCCATGCCCATTTCCTTGCCCAACGACCAACGCCGTGACGTCTCTGCGCATGTCGCGTTCCCGCGTGCCGTGTCCCCGCGTGCTGTTTCCCCCGTGCTGGGTTACAGACCGCTGTTCACACGGCCGCTGGTCCCAGACCCCTGTGGCGCGGTTAAGGCCAGCTTCGCCCTTACGGCAGTTTAGTACGAACGCGCAATCAGGACGTGCTCCTTGGCCACAGCGCCGGTGAAGACGCAAGCGCTGGTGACGGGCTCTTGATGCATCGGGGCATTGCGGATCGTGAGCTTCAAAGCCTTGAGGCGTTCGGCGATGGCGTCAAGCGCTGCACCCTCAGGGCGCGACCACGCGACTTTGGCCCAGCCTTTGAAGCTGCCGCCGTCGTCGTCGGCATCGGGGACGCCGAAGAAGGCCGCGAGGTCGTCAAACGACGTGATGCCGGTTGCAATGTTGCCGTCAAGGCGCGCCTTTGCCTGGGCAAACAACGCGCCCTGGATGGATGTCAAAAGCGCGGGGGCCTCGGCGACGAAGTCTGCGATCGGCAGCGCATGCGAGGCGATCTTGTCGCCATCGCGCAGGACATCGCGGCGCATGAAGGTGACGGTGCCAGAGGCTGCATCGCGTCCGCCGATTTCCACGATGACGGGCGCGCCGCGGCGAACCCAGTTCCA
Organism: Hyphomicrobiales bacterium; assembly: GCA_038218255.1. Classification (GTDB taxonomy): domain Bacteria; phylum Pseudomonadota; class Alphaproteobacteria; order Rhizobiales; family Hyphomicrobiaceae; genus JANXVY01. Next base: position 844 of record JBBRKD010000471.1, read on the forward strand.
GCGTTTGTCGGTTGCTTTCACCGGCTTCATGTCGACGAGTGTGCGGATACCGGCGGCTTTGAGCTGTGTTTCAAGCGTTGCGCAATAGGCCAGCAGCGCCGCGTCCTCTGGCTTGTCGCGCAGCATGGGCACGATGACGACCTGACGCGGCGCAATGGCTGGCGGCAGGCGCAGACCGTCGTCGTCGCCGTGGCTCATGATGACGCCGCCGATCAGCCGCGTGGACACGCCCCAACTGGTGGTATGGCACAGCGTCATCTGACCCTGGGCGTTCTGGAACTTGATGTCCTGGGCTTGCGCAAAGTGCGTGCCCAGATAATGCGAGGTGCCAGCTTGGAGCGCCTTGCCATCCTGCATCATCGCTTCGATCGAGTAGGTGTTGTCGGCACCAGGAAAACGCTCGTTGGCTGGCTTTTCGCCAGCGATCACGGGCATCGCGAGGATGTCTTCGGCAAACGACCGGTAGACTTCCAGCATCTTGAGGGTTTCAGCCATCGCATCGTCGTGGTCGGCGTGCGCGGTGTGGCCCTCCTGCCAGAGGAACTCGGTCGTGCGCAGGAAGAGGCGGGTCCGCATCTCCCAGCGTACCACGTTCGCCCACTGGTTGATCAGCAGCGGGAGGTCGCGATAGCTCTTGATCCAGCGCTGGAAGGCGTCACCGATGATCGTTTCCGACGTCGGACGGACAATAAGCGGTTCGTCGAGCTTGGCGTCGGGGTCGGGCACCAGCTTGCCGCCGACGCTCTTGAGACGGTGGTGGGTGACGACCGCCATTTCCTTGGCAAAGCCTTCGACGTGTTCGGCTTCCTTGGCGATAAAGCTCATCGGGATGAACAGCGGGAAATAGCAGTTCTCGTGCCCGGTATCCTTGATCCGCTGGTCGAGTTCGGCCTGGATGCGCTCCCAGACGCCCCAGCCCCACGGCTTGATGATCATGCAGCCGCGCACGGGGCTCGTCTCGGCCATGTCGCCATCGCGGACGATCGCCTGATACCAGTCGGGGAAGTTCTGTTCGCGGGTGACAGATAGCGCGCGCTTGCTCACGACGGACGCCCCGCCGCGCTAGACAGGAGACGGGCTGAGGGAGGGCATAAGCGCGATAGGGGCATGGACGATCCAAACGGCGGACAAAGACACAGCGCGCAACGACCTCAGAGGGGGTTTGCGCTGTGTGGTGATGGGGTCGGACGTAGCCCACAAAACGACATTGGCGCAAGGCACATCGGGGTCATTGCCCGATCTTGGGTGTGAGATCGCGGCCCTTGCATTCGTCGATCGGGAACCAACCCTGGGGTTGGCGCATTCGTCGTTGACTTGCGTAACATGTGGGCTGCACGCTCAGCGGACTTTTTTACCGTGAACTGACAGTGAACAGCGCAACATCAACACAGGTGAGTGCATGGCCATAAAAACCACGATCAATGGAAAACCCGTTGAACTTGCGGCTGATCCGGACACGCCATTGCTGTGGATTGTGCGTGACGAGCTCAAGCTGACGGGCACCAAATTCGGCTGCGGGGCGGGGCTGTGCGGCGCATGCAGCGTTCATCTCG
>JBBRKD010000472.1:0-2395 GCA_038218255.1 Hyphomicrobiales bacterium
ACGCGGTCGAGGTGATGTTTGATCGCGCCGGCTGCTATGGCGGCTTTGATACCGCCTCGCCGCTCGCGCGCTCGGGCGGGAAAGCGACGGTGTGTGCGGCGATCGCCGGGTCTCAGCGAGCTATTGCCATGGTGGGCGATGGCGTGACTGACCTTGAAGCCCGCGACGCCGGGGCCTTCGTGATTGGATTTGGCGGCGTGATTGCACGGCCCGCTGTCGTCGCTGCCGCTGACGTGTTCGTGGCCGGGCCGTCGCTGGCGGCAACGCTGCCTCATCTCATGAGCTGAGCCAAGACGTCATCTGAGCGTATGCGGCTGAGCGCGAACGTGTGAATTGAAGCATCTGAATGAAAATGGGGACGCTTTACAGCGTCCCCGTCGTCGGTGCGCCTCTTGTCGCGGCCGTTTCGATCAATAGCGATAGTGGTCGGGCTTGAACGGGCCTTTTTCCGGCACACCGATGTAGGAGGCCTGATCGGGGCGCAGCTTGGTCAATTTGGCACCAACCTTGGCCAGATGGAGCATCGCGACCTTCTCGTCCAAGTGCTTTGGCAGCGTGTAGACTTTCTTCTCGTACTTCGCGTGGTTGCCCCACAGCTCGATTTGAGCGAGCGTCTGGTTCGTGAACGACGCCGACATCACGAACGAGGGATGGCCCATGGCGTTGCCAAGGTTCACGAGGCGGCCTTCCGACAGCAGCAAAATGCGGCGGTTGGGGCCCAGCTCGATCTCGTCGACCTGCGGCTTGATGTTGTTCCATTTGAAGTTCTTCAGGCCGGCCACTTGGATCTCGTTGTCGAAGTGCCCGATGTTACAAACGATGGCGCGATCTTTCATGCGGCGCATATCGTCGACGGTGATGATGTCCTTGTTGCCCGTCGCTGTGACGAAGATGTCGACGCGATCGAGTACGTCGTCGAGCGTCACAACTTCATAGCCTTCCATCGCCGCCTGAAGCGCGCAAATCGGGTCGACTTCCGACACGAGCACGCGGCAGCCGGCCTGGCGGAGCGAGGCAGCTGATCCCTTGCCGACGTCGCCAAAGCCCGCGACGAATGCAACCTTGCCAGCCATCATCACGTCGGTGCCACGGCGGATCGCGTCAACGAGGCTTTCGCGGCAGCCATAGAGGTTGTCGAACTTCGACTTGGTGACGGCGTCATTGACGTTGATCGCCGGGAACAGCAGCTTGCCGGCTTTCTGCATTTCATACAGGCGGTGAACGCCCGTCGTTGTTTCTTCCGAAACGCCCTTGATCGAGGCTGCGAGTTGGGCAAACCAGCCCTTGGGCTTCTCGGCGAGCTTCTTCTTGAGGAGCGCGAAGAAGACTTCTTCTTCTTCAGAGCCAGGCTGATCAAGGAAAGCAGTGTCGCCGTTTTCGGCGCGCAGGCCCAGGTGGACGAACATCGTGGCGTCGCCGCCGTCGTCGAGGATCATGTTGGGCATGCCGCCGCCATGCCAGTCAAACAGCTTGGCGGTGTAGTCCCAGTATTCGGTGAGGGTTTCACCCTTGTAGGCAAAAACGGGGATGCCAGCCTTGGCCATGGCGGCCGCTGCGTGATCCTGGGTCGAGTAGATGTTGCACGACACCCAGCGAATGTCGGCGCCCAGAACTTTCAGGGTTTCGATCAAAACAGCGGTCTGGATCGTCATATGCAGCGAACCGGCGATGCGGGCGCCTTTGAGCGGTTGGCTCGGCCCGTATTCGGTGCGGCAGGCCATAAGGCCCGGCATTTCCGCTTCCGCGATGTTGAGTTCCTTGCGGCCAAACTCGGCCAAGCCGATGTCTTTGACGATGTAGTCCGTGGCGGCGGTTGTCATCTGGATGTCCTGACAAGAGGCAAAAGCAGCAATCACTGCAACTTCTGGGGGCGGGATAGGGCTGTGCGCCCACGTCACGCGGGCTTTGGTTCGGTGTCGCAGTCACGGAGCCATGTCGCCCCGACGCTGACGGTCATATAACTGCGCAAGCGCATCCACGCAATGAGATATAAGCAAGTCTTTATGTCTCAGGCTGTAGGCTGCATCCGTGCTGCGCACGGCGGTCGCTTACACGGTTGCAGCAATCCGTCGGCGGAAACGCCGTCACGATGGTAACGGAAAAACACTTTATTGCTCTGAAATATGTATCTGTTTTATTCATTTCTTATTAATCAGAATTGCAATGTGTTTCTCGCAATATTTCGAATTAACTTATTGGAAATGTCTTCGGCCCTTACTGGACCACGCAGGAGTTGTGTTTCAGGAGGACTATCATGTTTCGCGTTTCGACCCCGTGTCGATCTGCGCCTGACCGGAAGGTGCAAGTGGCGCCTGATGGCGAAGGCGTTGGTCAAAACCCATCCGTCTTTACCCGCTTTGCCGAAGATCGTCGTGGCAACGTCGCCATCACCTTC
>JBBRKD010000473.1:0-2387 GCA_038218255.1 Hyphomicrobiales bacterium
TCGCAAGTTCGTCGGCGGCAAGCCAACCTTTGTCGTAGGCCACACCAGCGCGTTGGCCTCGCCTGAGTGGCGGAGCCGGGGGCTCATTATTTCGCCCGACGCTGTGGCAAAAGTCCCCGAACAGAACCGAAAGACGGCGCGCGATCTGGCGCGCGAGATCAAGGTCACAGGCGCACTACAGTCGCGCGCACCCGGCGCCTTCCGCTCGTTGCGCGGTGGCGCGACACCGGCCTCGACCGTGACCGACGGCCCTGGCAACCGGTGGGGATGCAAGCCGGATCTCACTGCCTTCGACTGGCGCGCCAAGGGGGCCGTCAGCAAGGTCAAAGACCAGAACCCGTGCGGGAGCTGCTGGGCCCATGCGGCGATCGCAGCGCTCGAAGGTAGCCATTTTATCACCAACGGGGCAGCACTCGTCGGGTCTGAGCAACAGATGTTGGATTGCTCAAAGGCTGGCTCGTGCAACGGCGGCTTCTATCAGGAGGCCTGGGACAAGCTGCAAGGCTATGGCACGGCGGATGCGGCCACATATCCCTATACCAAGGTCGACGGGCAGTGCCTGTGGTCGAAGCCGACACCGTACCATTGGGCGGCGTGGGGCTGGGTGAATGAGACCGACCCGTATGCGATGTCGTCCGTCGAGACGATCAAAGCGCAACTCTGCCGCCGGGGGCCGCTCGCGACCGCCATGGTTGCAGGCACCAGCGCGTTCGACAGCTACCGGGGCGGCGTGCTGAACGAAATCACGGACGCGCAGCTTGATCACGCTGTCACGATCGTTGGGTGGGACGACGCCAAGAAAGCCTGGCTCGTAAAAAACTCCTGGGGTGAGGGATGGGGCGAGAAGGGCTACGTCTGGATCGCCTACGGGGCGAATAAAATCGGGAGCTGGACGGCCTGGGTTCAGGCGCGCCAGGCCGTGGCATTGGACGACGATTGCAACACGTTTTCACCCGACACTGTTCAGCTCACCCAACGGGACGGCCGCTGGAAAGTTGTTTCCGGCGAGCATGTCATCGCCGATACTGGGGCAAGCAAACCGGATGCGGAGCAAACAGCGGCCGTGGTGCGCCACTACAAAATGTCGAAGCAGTGCTATCTCGGACGCCCGAATTGGAACTTCGAGTATTTCCTCGCTGGCGCAAAAACACCGCGCGATCCGCTTGCGAATGAGACCTGCCTGAAGTTCAACCTCGGCGGCCTGGACGTCGATAAGGACGGGTCGAAGTGGCAGTTGAAAGACGGCATCAAGCGCGTGAAGACGTTTGATAAGGAAGACGACGCCTGGGCAGCCTATGCCTATTTACGGCGCCACGCCTTCACTCACCGGTGCAATGTCGGGGAAGGCTTTGTATATTGGCGACGATAAGCCTACGGTTGAGCGGCGATCGGCCGACGCCAGACGGCACGGCTCGCGCCGCATGTTTCGCGCTGCATTGACCTTGAGGGCGGTCGGGGCTAGCCCTTCCGACTACCACAAACCTCACGCGGACATCCCCCCATGCCGATGGCAGCCAGCGAAATCGAAAGCCTGATCACAGCGGCATTTCCCGATGCGATTGTGACGCTCACGGATCTTGCGGGCGACAACGACCACTGGCAGGCCCACGTCGTCAGCGCGGCCTTCGTTGGCAAGTCCCGCGTTCAGCAGCATCAGATGGTCTATGATTCGCTTGGCGGCAGGATGGGCGGCGTCCTCCACGCGCTCAAGCTGTCGACGGCCGTGCCGTAGGGGGCTGTAAGAGGGACATCGAGCGATCTTGACACGCGCCCAATGCCCGCCACATCTTTCAGGCATCGCCATGCTAACGCGCCAGAGTAAAGCCTCTCAGCTCACAAGGACACGCCCGATGAACACCCCGCAAGAGGTCCAGGACTGGATCCGCAAAACCATTGCCACGAACGACATCGTGCTGTTCATGAAGGGCAATAAAAATATGCCCCAGTGCGGGTTCTCGGCGCAGGTCGCTCAGATGCTCGGCCATCTCGGCGTGCCCTATAAGGACGTGAACGTACTCGACGACATGGGCATCCGCGACGGCATCAAGGCATTCTCGAACTGGCCGACGATCCCCCAGCTCTACGTCAAGGGCGAGTTTGTCGGTGGCTGCGATATTGTGCGCGAAATGTTCCAGGCGGGCGAGTTGCACGCGCTGATCCACGATAAGGGCATCGCCCACACCGCGCACGCCTGAACCCGACGCCGGGCCGTCCCGACAGCGGCCCGGCCCGGCGGCGGATTGCCCCAAGGCTGATTGAGAACGGTAACCAGCACATGCGGCTCGGCGGGCGGCGGTTTCTGTTGAGCCTCGCGATCCTGTCGGCGAGCGTGTGCCTCGCATTGGGCATTTCGCTGCCCATCATCCGGCTCACCAAATACGTGTTCT
>JBBRKD010000474.1:0-2383 GCA_038218255.1 Hyphomicrobiales bacterium
GCGTTTACAGACGATGGTCGCCAGATGGTGACGGGCGCAAAAGACGCGACCCTCAAAATCTGGTCGGCGTCAGGATCGCTGCTGCGGTCAATTCCCCTCGACAACCGCCAAGTGACGTCATTGGCAGTGGCTGGCCGTCGCGCGGTCACCGGGCACGGCGAAGGATCGTCCGTGCTCTACGACCTTGACCGGGGCGAGCGGATTGCAGCCTTCAAGCGCAACGAAGCGGAGGTTTGGTCGGTTGCTTTCGTCGGCGGGCCAGATAGGTTTGCGACCGCAAGCCACGATTATGCGACCGCCGTCTGGGATGCCAAGACGCCAGCCGCACCAACCTATCTTTTGACCGGTCATGAAAGCGCGGCCCAGGCCGTCGCCTATTCCGTTCACGGGCCGTGGATTGCAACCGGTAGCGCCGACAAAACCGTCCGTCTATACGATGTCGATACGCACGATCTCATGCGCACCTACAAAGGCCCGAAGGATTTCATCACCGCGCTGGCTTTCTCGCCCGATGGCAAGGCGTTGGCTATCGCGAGCCTGGATGGTGCCGTGCGGCTTGTATCAACCGGCAGCAGCCGGACGCAGCGGCAGTTGTCGGGCCACCGAGGTCGCGTCGGCGCCGTAGTGTTCTCGCCCGACAACAACCTGATGGCGACGGCTGGCGATGACGGGGCTGTGCGTCTGTGGGATGTGAAGCGGGGGCCACGCTCCGCACGCTCAGTGGTCATATCGGCGGGGCGCGTGCGGTGAGCTTTTCTCCAGACGGCACCCGCCTCGCCTCCACGGGCGCAGACGGTATGGTCCGCATCTGGTCCGTGCCGCCGGTGAAGGCGCGCGAGTGAGAGCCGCGAGTGCGGGCGCGTTTGCCCCCTTTGACCCATGATGCGTTACCTGTAAATGTGCGCTCAATGAACCGTAAGTCGATGAAACGTAATGAGGCAGCTCCGTTGGCGGGCGGCCCGCAGGCTGGAGATGCGCCATGAACGAAATTCCCGACATCAAAACGCTGAAGGCAACCCGGTCGTGGGGGCGCGGCAAGGTCTACGCCGATATCACCGAGACCATCGGGCACACACCGCTCGTGCGGCTGTCCAAGGTAATGGCGGCCGCCAACACGACGGCTGACATCTTGATGAAGCTTGAGTTCTTCAATCCGCTGTCGTCGGTCAAGGACCGCATCGGCGTCTCGATGATTGATACGCTCGAAGCTGAAGGCCGCATCACGCCTGGCCAGACTGTGCTGATCGAGCCGACGTCGGGCAACACCGGCGTGGGGCTCGCATACGTGGCGGCCGCTCGCGGCTACCGCCTGATCCTGACGATGCCCGAAACGATGTCGATCGAGCGCCGCAAGTTGCTCGCCCATCTGGGGGCTGAGTTGGTGCTCACGCCGGGTCCCGGCGGCATGGGGGTTGCCATCGCGACGGCTGAGGAGCTGCACAAGACAACGCCAAACTCCATCATCGTTGGCCAGTTCGTCAATCCGGCGAACCCACGCATCCATGAACTGACCACGGCCGAAGAGATTTGGGCCGACACGCACGGCCGCATCGATGCGCTCGTGGCGGGCGTCGGCACTGGCGGCACGATCACGGGCTGTTCGCGGGTACTGAAAGCCTACAACCCCGCGATGAAGGTGTTCGCGGTTGAGCCATCGACCAGCCCCGTCCTGTCGGGCGGCGAAAAGGGCCCGCATAAAATCCAGGGCATCGGCGCTGGCTTCGTGCCAGCCGTGCTGCAGCGCGACCTGATCGACGAAGTGATCACGGTGCCAAGCGACATGGCGTTCGAGGTCTCGCGGATGCTTGCCAAAATGGAGGGTATCCCAGGCGGCATTTCGACGGGGGCCAACCTTGCCGCCGCGTTGACGGTGGCCGCGCGCCCCGACATGGCTGGCAAAACCATCGTGACGTTCGCGCCTTCGTCAGCCGAGCGGTATTATTCGTCTGATCTCTTCATCGAGCCCGCCAAAGCGTAACGATGCCCCGCACGTTGCTCGGGCCGCAGTCTCTATTCTGCGGCTCACCCCCCACTCCGTCGCTGACCGTGGCTTCCAGCTGCGGCAGCGCAGCGTATTTAGGTCCGGCAGCGCTCAACACAATTGACGCCATGCGAGATCACTCCCTCCGCGATGACCTCGTGCGAGATCAGGTCGGCCGCCAGGGCTTGTAGTCGCCGGTAGCTTTGGGGCGTGTCCCGTCAGCCAGCAATGATCCCTTCGGACGATACGCGTCGCGCGTCCCGGTCATGTTCATCTTGTGCGGCTTCTGCCAGGGCTTTGGGACATACGCTTCGGCGGTCGGCGGCGTATCGACCATATGATGCATCCAGGGGTGCCAGTCCGGGCCGATCTGGGAGGCGTCCGCTAAGTTCTTGTAGATCA
>JBBRKD010000475.1:0-2382 GCA_038218255.1 Hyphomicrobiales bacterium
TCTCGTGGGATCAAACTCTGAGTGATATTCTTAGGCCATACGGCGACGCCGCTTGCAAATCGAGACGCTGAGCCCTTACGTCTCGTCGAAATCGTGTCGCCAGCCCATCGTCGCGCCGGCACATTGCTGAGCAAGTCTGGAGTTCCATATTGTCCGCCGAACTTACGAATTCTTTGGGGCGCGATGCCCGGCTCGACTTGCCGCCTGGTTATAACGTGATTGCGTTGCGCGAAAGCGGGGATGCGTTTGCTTACGCCCGTGCCATTGCCGCCGACGAAGGTGCTGGCACGCTCGTGTGGGTTCGCCGGTTTGATACGGTCGAGTTTGCCCTCGTGCTTGAACCCGAGCAACCGCTCGCAGACGCCCGCCGCGTGCTTTATGCCGTGATGAACGCCGCAGCCGACGCGATCGCGGTCCAATGCCCGCCTGAACGACCGCTCACGTTTAATTGGCCAACATCGATCCTGCTCGATGGCGGCATCTTGGGCGGCGTGCAGCTCGCCTGGCCAGACGGCGCCGCAGAAACGGACAGCCCAGACTGGGTGGTTGCTGGCGTGACCATCCGCTCGGTGGTTGCCCAGCGGCACGACATGGCCGACTTGATGGCGCGGCCACCTGTCGGGCTGTCTCAGCAACTCGACCACGTCCAGCGCCGGGGAACGAGCCTTGAAGCGGAGGGCTTTGAGATCATGGATGCGGAAAGCCTGATCAATAGCTTCTGTCGACACTTTCTCGTCTATCTCGACCAGTGGCATGAGCGCGGTTTCGTGCCGATCGGCCAGACCTACCTCGCCCGGCTTGTGGAGTCGCGCGGGGAAAAACGCGGCCTTGATGTCAACGGCGACCTGCTGGTCCGCACGCTCGCTGACCCAAAAACTGCCGTCCGCACCGCGCTCGTTGCAGCGCTTGCGTCGCCTGAATGGCTCGATCCTGCAACCGGGGAGCCTTGGCTATGACCGCCCCCGTCACGAAACTTCTGCGCACGATCCGACTCGATCCCTCCGATAGCTTTGTGTTTGATCCAGCAGCCAATCCCGGAGAATGGGCGGTTCCCGGCGGCTTCATGTTCGATGCCGATCCGGCAACCTTGAGTGGCCGCCAGAAACAGGCTTTTCGCGCGGGTTTCCTCGGCCTCACCTCGTTTGGCTGGTCGACGCTCGCGGTCGTGGTCGACGCCACAGCTCAAGAGCGCGCCGGCGCCGTCGACAGCCTTGCCCGGTTCCTGGTGGCGTCCCACGGAGCGCCATCGCTGGACGCCGCAACGGCTGCAGCCGAAGACGAGATTGCTTACGCCGAAAGCCTCAGCACCCATCCCGCCCAAACGCTCATCGCGCTCCACCGCACAGTGAACCCCGACGGCGATCTGTCGGAGCAGTTCCGCACGTTGTCGAAAGCAACCGCGCGGGACGACGCGAAGATGCCGTGCAGCGCCGGGGCGTTCGCCATCGTCGAGATGGACGATGATCCAGCGTTAGGCGAAACCGTCGACCTAGCAACCCTGACCCGGATCGCTCAGCGAGGGCAACCGTGAACCGTCAGTTCTGGATTTCTTCTGGCCACCATCTCCTGGCCCACGACGCTGCAGGCCACCTCGTCACCACGCCTGATTTCTGGCGCGTGTACCTTGCCCGTCCCGAGATCATGCCGCCCGCTGATGCTTGCCTCGTTGAGCGCGCAATCTACGATCGCCTGCGCCGCGAGCCGGCAAGTGCGGTTTCGACTGCCGAGATCGCCGACATCGCCGACCGCGACGCGCGCGAAAACTGGCGCTACTTTCTGGCTTATCGCGACCATCTCGCCGGCCACCCGAGCATCGAGGCGGCTTATCTTGCGTTTGCGCGCGGCAAAGCGCCCGCGCTGCCGCCGCTGTTCCTTAACCAAATGGTGCATGTCATCTTGCGCAACGCGCTTGACGATGAGCCCGACCCCTATGTGCTGCGTGCGGCGGAGATGTTCTTTCGTGCGCAGCGGCTCACCAACCGTGACGGCATTTTGCGGCTCGCCGACGAAGAGCAGATCGACCATGGCGTGCCGGTGGTCGATCACGCCTCGCCGCTGACGGCTGTGTTTGAAGACGCACGCGCGACCGAACTTGAAGTTCTGGACGCAACGACAGCTGCAACCTACGTCCGACGCTCAGATGCCTTTGACCTCGTTGTGGACTTCCGCCCCGGTCAGCCGGGTCGCGCCGCGCTCGCCACGGTGATTGAGCGCTGGCTTGCCCACCTGCTTGGGCTCTCGGTCACCGTGACGCCGATTGAGCAGCTTTCGGACACGTGGCGCTGGTTCGTCGGCCTCGATGCGGATGCGACAGCCATCGGTAACGCGCTGTGGAACAACGAGACGCCGCCCGACGGCTTGGCGAACCGCATCGTTGCGCTG
>JBBRKD010000476.1:0-2381 GCA_038218255.1 Hyphomicrobiales bacterium
GGCGAAGATGTTGCGGATGCCGCCACCCGCATAGCCGATCAGAACCACCTCGGCCTTGGCCGCGACTTCATCGGCGATCGGCGCCAGGATATTGGATTCAACGACCTTGTTCATGTGCTCGATGCCCTTGAACACGAAAGGCGCATCGATGAACGGCGCCGCCTTGGCAAAGGTCGACATATGGGCCGGCGAAACGATGCCGTAATCGACCGCCTTGCCCTGCGACATGTACTCGAAATACTGTTTCTCGAGGCCGAGCGACGAATTCTTGTGCAGCGTGAAGTTGACGGGCTTGCCGTAATATTTCTTCACCAGTTCTTCGAACCGGACCAGCGCCCGGTTGAAGGCGTGATCGTCGTTGAACTGAACGGCACCGTTGAGCGTGACAGGCGTCTGCGCCCTCAGGATCGAAGGCATGCCAAAGACGCCCACGGCAGCCGTTGCGCCAAGGCCCGCAAGTACGGTTCTTCGCTTCATCGTATCCTCCCCTTTAGCGCCCGTCCCTTCTAAGCGGGACTTTGGGCTCTGGCCGACAGCGCGGCTGCAGTTGCCGCAGCTTCCGCTGGAAATCGTATGCAAAACCGTGCCGCTGTGGAAGCAGATTTAGATGTCCGCAAACAATAAGCCGCGGTTCGCCACGTCGTGCACGCGGCCCGGGCAGATAATGATTGCAATCATTTTGATGGCGCCTCCCGCCGCCGGCGCAAATGCCGGAAGCCGGATGACCGACGGATGGCTCCGGCCGGTCTGCGACGTTTTGGCACGCAAGTTGCTCTGACAAGGCTGGATTCAAACGGGGAGCAGGCCATGTCGACGATCGCAGCACCGGTAACAACCGAAGCACGAAAGCCAATTTACACATCTCTTTTCGTCCAGGTCCTGGTCGCCCTGGTGCTCGGCATCGTGCTCGGGATGGCGGTGCCCGATTTCGCCGTCGGGCTCAAGATCTTCAGCGACGCCTTCCTGAAGCTGATTTCGATGATCGTGGCACCGATCGTGTTCTGCGTGGTGGTGCACGGCATCGCCGGCGCCGGCGACCTCAAGAAGGTGGGACGCGTCGGCGTCAAGGCGCTGGTGTATTTCGAGACCATGACGACGGTCGCCCTCGTCGTCGGACTGCTGCTGGCCTATCTGTTCGGGCCCGGCCACGGCATGAATATCGACACCTCGACGCTCGATGCCAAGGCGCTGAGCAACTATGCCGACAATGCGCACAAGCTGCAGGGCGGCGGCATCGGCAGCTTCCTGATGAACATCGTCCCGACGACATCGATCGACGCGCTGGCCCGCAACGATGTGCTCCAGGTGCTGTTTTTCGCGATCCTGTTCGGCACCAGCCTGGCGCTGGTCGGCGGCGAAAAGGCCGAAAAGATCACCTCGTTCATCGACGCCGTGTCGACGGTGCTGTTCCGCCTGATGGGCCTGATCGTGCGGGTAGCGCCGCTTGGCGTGTTGGGCGCGGTCGCCTACACCGTCGGAAAATACGGCGTCGGCTCGCTCAAGCAGCTGCTGTCGCTGGTCGCCTTGTTCTACGTCTCGGTGGCGATCTTCGTGTTCGGCGTGCTCGGCGCCGTGATGGCGCTGGCCGGGTTGAACATTCTCAAATTCCTGTCCTACCTGCGCGAGGAACTGACGATCGTTCTCGCCACCGCCTCTTCCGATGCCGTGCTGCCGCAGATCATGCGCAAGCTCGAACGGATGGGTGTCAAGGACTCGGTCGTCGGCCTCGTGATCCCCACCGGCTACTCTTTCAACCTCGATGCGTTCTCGATCTATCTGACGCTGGCGGTCGTGTTCATTGCCCAGGCCACCAACACGCCGCTGTCGTTCGGCGACCTGATGCTGGTGCTCGGCGTCTCGCTCATCACCTCAAAGGGCGCGCACGGCGTGCCCGGTTCGGCGATCGTCATCCTGGCGGCGACGCTGAACGCGGTGCCGAGCATTCCCGCCATCGGCCTGGTGCTGGTGCTGTCGGTCGACTGGTTCATCGGCATGGCCCGCGCGCTCGGCAACCTGATCGGCAACTGCGTGGCGACCGTCGTCGTCGCGGCATGGGAAAACGATCTCGACCGCGACAAGGCCCGGCGCGTGCTCGACGGCACGGAACTCGTCGACGTCACCGCGGGCTAGGTGATGCGGCAGGTTAGTAGATGCAAACGAGTCGCGGACAGCCGCTACGGCGGCGCCGCGACCGCGGCCGTGGCCCCGTAGTAGTACCGGTATACAGGCGAGAGTTAGTAAGTATGCTCTCAAAATCTGTGGCCATTGAACTCGCGGTGGTTGTGGTCCAGCCGATATTTTGCCAAATGTAGAGATGCGGGGTTTCGACAAAAAATACCCCGTGCGCCAACGGCTCGTTTGGCTGTCAACGCCGGTATCAG
>JBBRKD010000477.1:0-2368 GCA_038218255.1 Hyphomicrobiales bacterium
CCGCGCCACCGGGGCCAGCCGCCTGCAGGAAGTGCTGTTTGGCGTCATTCCGCAGGTGATCCCGTTGTGGAGTTCACTCACGCTTTACCGGTTCGAGACCAATGTTCGCAGCGCGACCGTGCTCGGCATCATTGGCGCGGGCGGCATTGGCCAGACGCTCTATCAGAGCATCCAGAGCTTCCACTACGGCGAGACGGCTGCCTGCGTCATCATCGTGGTCGTGACGGTCATGCTGATCGACATGCTGAGCTCGTGGCTGCGCAGCCTGCTGGTCTGAACCATGGCCGCACAGCTGTCTGAGAGGCCTGCCATCGACCCGACCGCGCACGTGCGCTTGAGCACGCTCGGCCGCTACACCGAGATCGGCGCGCGCACATCCTTCGCCGAAAGCACGCTCGGCGACTACAGCTACATCGTCAACGACGGCGAGATCATCCATACGACCATCGGCAAGTTCTGCTCGATTGCAGCCCATGTGCGGCTCAATCCTGGCAACCATCCCATGTGGCGCGCCTCACAGAGCCATTTCACGTATCGGTCAAGCGCCTATTTCGGTCCCGGCGACGCCGGGCCAGACGACAGGGGCGAAACCGACGACGCCGACTTTTTTGCTTGGCGGCGTGCCCATCCCCTGACCATCGGCCACGATGTCTGGATCGGCCACGGCGTTGTCGTCATGCCGGGCGTCACCATCGGCAACGGTGCCGTGATCGGGGCGGGTGCGATCGTGACCAAGGATGTGGCACGCTACCAGATCGTCGCAGGAGTTGCGGCCAAGCCCATCAAAGACCGGTTCCCGCCCGCCATCGCGGACGCACTGGAAGCCCTCGCGTGGTGGGATTGGGAACATGAGCGACTGCGTCACGCGCTCGAGGATTTCCGCACGCTGTCCGTCGAAGCATTCATCGCAAAGCACGCAACACGAACCGGTCCAGGATTTGGAACGGTTTGTCGCGCTCAGCCTGCTCCAGAACGGTGATGGCGTCCAAGGTCACCGTGTCGTCGATCCGGGCATAGTGGCCGCTCACAGCTTGGACGAGTGCGTCGGCGTCGCCTGCTGGCAATTGGCCGGTCAGCGACATGTGGAACTCGAATTCGTCGAACACGTAAGGGTAGCCCCAGGCATCGAGGTGGGCGATCTCTCGCGGAGTCAGGGGTGCCACCATGCGGCGCGCGCGGTCGGCTGCCGAGAGCGGAGCACGAAGGGGCTCGAAGGCGCGCACGCAGGCGGCAGCAAAGTCGATCGTCGCGCGTGTCTGCACAACCGGAACCAACGCAACGAACCCGTCGACTTTTGTCACACTGAGCCGCCCAAGGCTGAGGGGTGATTGCGAGGTCGCAAAACGTTCAGCCACGGCGAGCAATTCATTGCCACTCGTGTCCGGCATAAGTTCGAACGGTGCCCGCAACGTCGCGTGGAAGCCATAGCGGGCCGGATCTGCCACAAGCGGCCGGGGCAAAATGGCCGCGAACGGGCCGCGTTTCCCGTCAGGCAGTTCTCCCTTTGCTGGATCGTAGCCAATCACGGCGCAGCCAAAGCGCCAGAGAGCACTCTCTCGCTGCGGCGTGAAATAGACGGCATAACGCGCCGGACTCATTCTGCCTCCCTGTAAGGGTTACGCCGACATTGAGTTAGTTTAAAACTGCCAATGACCACGTATGCCTGGAAATCAGAATTCTGTTCAGGCATGCCGACCTATCACAAAGCTTCATGTGCTTGTTTAACATTTGAGTGCAAAGCGGATGAACGGACGATCGTAATCCTACTCCAACGGCAGGAACGATGCATCGCATCTGCCTAATTGACCGCTTTCTATTTTTTATTGCAACTCAAGTGTTGCGCACCGGCACTAAGTCTATCGTGGGTCTTGGTTGTGTGAGACCGTTGCGGGGCGGGTAGCGTCTGGCAGCATTAGGTTACGCCCACCGTCCGACCGCTGCAAGTTCGCGATTTTCGATGTTTTCTGGCCTAGGGCGATCCGGGACCGGTTCGGCGCGCGCGCGATGCTGATCAAGGGGGGCACGGCGCGGGCGAAACGGCGGTTGATGTGCTGCTGTATGAGGGCCGCATCATCGAATTTGCGTTGCCGCGTTTTCCGACGGCGCATACGCACGGGACGGGATGCACGCTGTCGGCTGCGATTTGCGCGCTGCTTGCGTTGGGCAAACCGCTCGACACAGCCGTGCGGCGGGCGACGGCGTATGTGTGGCAGGCGTTATCGGCGGGACGCGATCTCGGCGTGGGCTCTGGCTGCGGGCCGGTCGATCATCTCTATGCGATCCGCAAAAACGTGGTGCCGGTTTGAGCGGTGGGTGCGGGGAGGGGGGCGGCGGTTGGACGGCGTGACGGGTTGTGGGTTTTTGGGGC
>JBBRKD010000478.1:0-2314 GCA_038218255.1 Hyphomicrobiales bacterium
CGGACGGGTCGGGCGGTGTTGCGGGCACTGAAATTGGGGCTGCGGGCGCGGCGTCTCGAGCGGGCATACCGCCCGGCGCGGTCTCGGCGTCAGGCCCGGCGAGCACGGGCTGGGCTTCGTCTGGACCGGGCGCTGTAGGCTGCGCACTGTCGGGTTCGCTGGCGCCGTCAGGTCGTGCGCCCGGGTTGCGTGCGAGCCGCGCCCGAAGGGCTGCATCGCCGCGCCGCAAAACATTGGTCCACGTGCCTTGAATGGCTGGAAGCCTCCCCGCTGGACATCGTGCAGCGCAACATATGGCTTCAGCGCGGCACGGCAACCCCGCGCGCACAGGTTTTGCGGCCGTGACTACTTATCGGCGAACGGGTTGTCGCTCTTGCGCAAGTTGAAGCGGATTGGAACGCCGGGCAATTTGAACGTCTCGCGCAGGCCGTTGACCAGATAGCGGACGTACGATTTGGGCACGTCGTCGGGTTTGGAACAGAAGGCGACAAACGTCGGCGGGCGGGTGGAGGCTTGCGTCATATAGCGCAGTTTGATGCGACGGCCGCTGGAGGCAGGCGGGGCGTGACGGGCGATGGCATCAATCAACCAGCGATTGAGCGCACTCGTCGAGATGCGCTTGTTCCAGGTGTCGTGGGCTGCAATCACGGCGGCCATGAGCTTGTCGAGGTTCTTGTCGCCGAGCGCCGAAATCGGGATCAGCGTCACGCCTTGAACCTGGCTCAGGCGGTCGCCCAGCATGTCGTGCAATTCCTTGAGCTTGGCCTGCTTGTTGGGCTCAAGGTCCCATTTGTTGACGGCCAGCACGAGCGCGCGGCCTTCGTCGGTTGCGAGCTGGGCAATCGTCAGGTCCTGGTGCTCGAAGGGTTGCGCCACGTCGACGACGAGCACCACAACCTCGGCAAAGCGCAGCGCGCGCACGGTGTCGCTGGTGGACAGCTTTTCAGCGAGTTCATGGACCTTGGCTTTCTTGCGCAGGCCAGCCGTGTCGTAAACTTTGAGCTTGCGGCCGTTCCATTCAAGGTCGGATGAGACGCTGTCGCGGGTGAGGCCGGGCTCGGGGCCGGTGATCATGCGGTCTTCGCCGAGCAGCGCGTTGACGAGGGTGGACTTGCCCGCATTCGGGCGGCCGACGATGGCCAAGCGGATCGTGCGTTCTTCGAGCGGGATCGGCGCATCACCGGCCGGCTCGGTGTCGGCTTCTGCGGCGCGTTCCAGATCATCGGCTGGATCGGCGGGCACGTCCTCGCCATCGCGGACGGCGCGCTTGCGGCGGCTTTTGCTCATTTCGCGCGGAGGGGCCTTGTAGCCCAGCGCGTCCGCCATCGCGACTTCGAGATCGCTCAAACCTTCGCCGTGTTCGGCCGAGACCGCAAGCGGATCGCCAAAGCCCATGGCGTAGGCATCATAGAAGCCGCCGTCGCCCTGGCGGCCTTCGCATTTGTTAGCGATGAGGATGACTTTGCGGCCTGAGTTGCGGGCGATGCGGGCAAATTCGATGTCGATCGGTGTGACGCCTGCACGTGCGTCGATCACGAAGAGGATGAGGTCGGCAGCGCTGATCGCGACCTCAGACTGATGGCGCATGCGGGCGGCAATGGTGCCGGGGTTGGCTTCTTCCAGGCCTGCCGTATCGACGATCGTGACCGGACGGTCGTAGACAGTGGAGGGGCCCTCGCGGCGGTCGCGCGTCAGGCCGGGGAGGTCGGAGACGAGCGCGTCGCGGGTGTTGGTCAGGCGGTTGTAGAGCGTCGATTTGCCGACGTTGGGCCGCCCGACGATCACGACCATCGGCGGATCGGACAGCTGGTGGGCCGCGTGCGTCTCGGCTGTGGGCGACGGCTTAGACGCGGGCAGCTTTTTGGTGGCGGGAGGCGTTTTGGTGCGGGGTGACATGGGCTGAGCTTTCGACGGGCACAGCTGCGATCGCGCTGCGCCAAAAACGGATCGCGGGTTATGGACCAAATGGGGGCCATTGGAAATGGTGGCTGGCTGGTTGCTGCGCAAGCGGGGCTATCGCCCCGCGCCCCATCGGGAGCGACGCCCTCCCGACCGCCCGTCTTTTGGGCTTTAAGGTCAGGCGGTCTGGCGTTGCGATGTGGGCCGTGGCGGGCTGCTTCGCCATGTGCTCGCGCCGCCAGCCGCCGATGTCGGGCGTGCTACTCAGCTCTCCACCACGTCGACAACGCCGGGGAGTGTGGCGAGCAGGCCTTGAGTTTCGGGGCCGGTGTCGTAGCGGCCGGGCAGAGTGAATTCCACGTCGCGCGAGCCGGTCATGCCGGGGACGATGCCGAACGCCAGCACGACGCGGACT
>JBBRKD010000479.1:0-2313 GCA_038218255.1 Hyphomicrobiales bacterium
CCGGCTTCATGCCGCATCACGGCCGCAAGGTCGCGTTTGCGCTCGGGCTGTCGGGCAAGCAGGCTGGCGAGTGTTCAAAGCTCGTCGAGAACCTGTACCGGATGGTGGTCGAGAAGGACATGAGCCTGCTCGAAATCAACCCGCTCGTGGTCACCAAGGACGGCAAGCTCACGTGCCTCGACGGTAAGATGGATTTCGACAGCAACGCGCTCTACCGCCATCCCGAGATCGTCGCCTACCGCGATCTCGACGAAGAAGACCCGATGGAGATTGAAGCCTCCAAGCACGATCTCGCCTTCATCAAGCTCGATGGCACCATCGGCTGCCTCGTCAACGGTGCCGGGCTCGCCATGGCGACCATGGACATCATTAAGCTGTACGGCATGGAGCCTGCAAACTTCCTCGATGTTGGCGGTGGCGCGACGAAAGAAAAGGTCACCGCAGCCTTCAAGCTCATCCTCGCCGACCCCGCCGTGAAGGGCATCCTGGTCAACATTTTCGGCGGCATCATGCGCTGCGATATCATCGCCGAGGGCGTGATTGCGGCGGCGCGCGAACTCTCGGTCACGGTTCCGCTCGTCGTGCGCCTTGAGGGCACCAACGTCGAACTCGGCAAGAAGATCCTGTCGGAATCCGGCCTCGCCATTGTCGCCGCCGACAACCTCGCGGATGCGGCCAAAAAGATCACCGACGAAGTCAAAAAAGCCAACGGCATCAAGCTGTTTTGAGCCTTTCCGACCGTCAATTTTCATTCATCGACGACCAACAGGGCTGAACATGGCCATCCTCATCGACAAGACGACGCGCGTTATCTGCCAGGGCATCACGGGCGCGCAGGGTACGTTCCACACCAAGAGCGCAAAGGCCTATGGCACGCTCTGCGTTGGCGGCGTCACGCCGGGCAAGGGCGGCGCCAAGCACCCAGACGCTGATCTCGCCGACATTCCCCTATTCGATACGGTCGCCCAGGCCAAAGCCGCAACGCACGCCAACGCCAGCGCCATCTACGTGCCGCCCCCATTTGCTGCCGACGCCATTCTCGAAGCTATCGACGCTGAAATCCCGCTCATCATCTGCATCACCGAGGGCATCCCGGTGATGGACATGATCAAAGTTAAGCGCGCGCTCATCGGTTCGAAATCGCGTCTGATCGGGCCGAACTGCCCCGGCGTCTTGACGCCCAACCAGTGCAAGATCGGCATCATGCCGGGCAACATCTTCATGAAGGGCAGCGTCGGCGTCGTCTCGCGCTCCGGCACGCTGACCTATGAGGCCGTCAAGCAGACAACGGATGCGGGTCTTGGGCAGACGACGGCCGTCGGCATCGGCGGCGACCCGGTGAAGGGCACCGAGTTCATCGACGTCCTCGACCTGTTCCTGTCGGACGATGAAACCAAGTCCATCATCATGATCGGCGAAATTGGTGGCTCGGCTGAAGAAGAAGCCTGCGAGTGGCTGATCGGGGAAGCCAAGAAGGGCCGCCGGAAGCCGATGGCTGGCTTCATTGCAGGCTCCACGGCGCCTCCTGGCCGCCGCATGGGGCACGCAGGTGCCATCATCTCGGGCGGCAAAGGGGCAGCTTCCGATAAGTTCGCCGCCATGCGCTCGGCTGGAATCGCGATTGCCGATTCGCCTGCCAGCCTCGGCACCACGCTGGCGGCTGCGCTCAAGGTTTGAGTGTGGAGATTTGGTCCGTTCGCAGCGTTGCCGCGAGCGGGCTGTCGCCCACACCCACTCCGCATGCTTGTCCGCCGTAACACCCGCCGGACCGCCCGTTATTTTCGACTTTTTTGGACGGAGTTGGCGTGGTCTTGACGGCGATCTTATCTGGGACTAATATTGTCGCATATGGGACGCGAGGTATTGATGACCCTCTCCATGACGTCAGGTGCCCCGGGGCTTGCTTCGTTTTTGGGCCTTCGCAATGCCGATCGTTTCACCGAGCTTGGCCTTGTCGATCGCATCGCTGCCGGATTGCCCGCCGCAACGGCTGACACCATCGCCCGGCGCATCGACCCCACCGGTGCGTTTTTGAGCGCGACCGATCTCGTGCCCAAAGCCACCTACCATCGCAAGCTCAAGGACAAGTCAGCGTTTTCGGCCGACCTCAGCGCACGGCTGGTTGGCGTTGCACGGGTCTTTTCTGAAACCTTGCGCCAATTTCACGGCGACGACAGCGCCGCGCGCGCGTTTCTTTATGGGCCGCATCCCTTGCTCGACGGGCGCTCGGCACTGTCGGTTGCTGTTGCCTCTCCGGCTGGAGCCGATCTCGTGATGACGCTCCTCGCGCGCGCCGACGCTGGCGTCGCCGTT
>JBBRKD010000480.1:0-2311 GCA_038218255.1 Hyphomicrobiales bacterium
GCTCGGGCCCGTTACAATAGTGAGCAGCCGGGGGTAGGTCGTCGGCAGCGCACCTGATCGGCGCAGAGCCGTTTGCTTGTCTGGCACGGGCGAAACAGGAACGGGGGTGCGCATGTGCGGGTGCCGGTGGCGCGCGCGGGACTGCGCTGGATGTTTCATCGCGACTGATGTTGGCCTGGACTCTTCGTCGCAACTGGCGTTGCTCTCCACTCACGGCATTGCAAATGAGCTGCTTGCGGCGGCTAACGGATCATGGGGAGCGGAGCTTGAAACTCGGAATCGTTGGGGTTGGCGCTGTCGGGTCTGCGACCGCGATGGCCATTGCTTTGCGAGCGCGCGTGCGTGAAGTCGTGCTGATCGACAGCAATATGGCGCGTGCCAAAGCGGTGGCAATCGACATGCATTACGGGGTGCCGCTCTCCCCGCTGGTCACAATCCGCGCGGGTAGCTACGACGACCTTGAGGGTGCTGGCCTCGTCATCGTGACGGCTGGCATCAACGAAAAAGCGGGTGGTGCGACCGACCGCAACGATCCCGCCGGGCGGCTGCGATTGTTGGAAACCAACGTCGGCATCTTTCAAGACATCGTCCATCAGATCGTGGCCGTCGTGCCCGATGCGGTCATCCTGGTGGCGACGAACCCGCCCGAACCCCTCGTCGAAGTCGCCCGCAAATTTGCAGGCCATGACCGCGTGATGAGCACGAGTACGTATCTCGATAGCTTGCGTTTTCGGGTCCACCTCGCGGAACGGCTGGGCGTCAGCCCAAAGTGCGTGGAAGCCAACGTGATCGGCGAACACGGGACGAATAGCGTGTTTTTGTGGTCGTCGGCCCGCATCGGCAGCATGCTGGTTGCCGATATCGTTGCCAATCGCGGCATCAGTTTCCCTGAATTCCGCAAAACCGTCGAAGACGACGTGCGGTATGCCAACATCACCATCATCGAAGGCACAGGCGCGAGCCAGTACGGCATCGGCATGGTCGCCGGGCGCGTCGCCGAGGTGATCCTGCGCGACGAACAGTCCGTGATCCCGGTTGGGTCGCACAACGCGGCCTATGGCACGACACTCTCGCTGCCAAGCATCGTTGGAAAGATGGGTGTGAAGGAAGTCCTGTGGCCAGCCATGTCGAACGACGAGCGCGACGGCTTGGAGCGCTGCGCGGATCGGCTGAAGTCCGTCACCGCAAAATATCTGAGCTGACGACGGGGCAACCAGCATCACAGCTATGACGCTGCGAGAGGTATGCCGGTTGCGACACGGTCATGGCGTGCGTTCCCGTTTGAGCAGTGTTTCTTTGCGTGCGATGCCCCAGCGATACCCGCCCAGGCTCCCGTCGCGGCGCACGACGCGGTGACAGGGGATGGCGACCGCCACTGGATTAGCCCCGCACGCATTTGCCACCGCCCGCGTCGCCGACGGCTGCCCGATGCGGGCTGCGATGTCGGTGTAGGTTGCCGTCTCGCCGAGCGGAATATCGCGCAGGGCCTGCCACACGCGCTCCTGGAACGCCGTGCCCCGCACATCGAGCGGCAAGGCCGGCGCGAGCGCGGGGGTTTCCACCGCGCCGACAACCTGCGCCACGAGTCGTTCGAAGGCTTTATCCGCGCCGATGAGCTGCGCTTTGGGAAAGCGGTCTTGAAGGTCGCGGATCAGGGCATCGGGATCGTCTCCGAATGCGATGGCGCAGATGCCACGGGGCGTTGCGGCGACGAGAATGGCCCCGAGCGAGCACGCACCGACGGCAAACCGAATGTCGAGCCCCACCGCTCCCTCCTGATAGGTGCGGGCCGCCATCCCGAGGCGGTCGTTTGCCCGCGCGTAGAACCGGCTGCTCGATCCGTAGCCTGCGTTGTAGATGGCGTTCGTCACGCTGGCGCCGGTGGCAAGACCTTCCCGCATGCGCCGCGCCCGCTCGGCATTGCCATAGGCTTTCGGCGTAATGCCCGTTGCCGCCTTGAACGCGCGATGGAAATGAAACGCCGACAGGCCCACGGCCGCGCTCAACGCTGCCAATGTCGGGGGCGTCTCAGCCTCAGCGAGGATGGCACAGGCGAGGATGATCGCATCCGTGTGTGTTGCGGCCCGGTCGGTCACATCTGGCTGGCACCGCTTGCAGGGTCGAAACCCGGCATCCTGTGCGGCCCCAGGATCGGCGAAGAAGGCAACGTGCGACGGCTTTGCCTTGCGCGAGGGACATGAAGGCCGACAATACACGCCCGTGGTGCTGACGCCATAGACGAACGTGCCGTCGGCTGCCGCATCGCGCGCCTCGACGGCCAGCCATCGCGCGCGATCAACAGCCAGGTTCG
>JBBRKD010000481.1:0-2305 GCA_038218255.1 Hyphomicrobiales bacterium
GTGCGGATCGCGCTGCAGCGCTTGCTGGATGCGCAACGCCAACGAGTTCATGCCGCAGCGCATGTCCGTGTGACCGGCCGCGATCCACACCCGAACACCTGACGGTACCGGGATCATCGCCGCAACAAAGCCTCGATCACGCGAGCCAACGCTGCCCCGTCGACCGTCCGATCCACGATGACCCGAGCACCGTCGACCAGCACGATCTCCATCGCGCCCGCTGGGGGCGGCGGCACAGGCGTCGAAGCCGCCTCGACTTCGGTGCTGATCACGGTCGGCACGAACCGGGTCGGCTCGTCCGCAGATGCCGGCAAAACCGGCCCCATAGCCCGACGCCACGAGAACAGCAGGTTCGCATTGAGATCGTGACGCCGGGCCACCGCCGATACCGACGCCCCGCGCTCGTACGTCTCCGCAACGATCCGCCGCTTCTCGTCTTCAGGGCGCACCCGCCGACGGCGCTTAGTGGCAGAGCCCGATCTCGAAACTGACATCTACGATCGTGTCCATCTGGCCTACACGGACACGATCATCGTGCCCGCGGGACCCTCAATCTTCACCATCAGATCTTCAGCGTACAGGCGGCCCACGCCGGAGGGGTACATACCAGGAGAATGGCGCGAGGAACCAGATGGCGACCGCTTGATCGATACGTTCCAATAGACCAACGCGGAAGCTGATAGAGGCAGGTGCAAAGCCAGACGATGATTCCAGTGGGACGAAATCCCGACGCGAGACAGGCCGTTATGGTCAATGCGCTCACAGCGCGATTTTTTGATCAGCCTCTTGCGTCGCGGACTTCATCGAGGCCAGCGGTCGATGACCGCGCAAAAAGGCCGGACATATGACTGCACCGCTCCCTCTGGAAAAACGTCTGAAAAAGCTCTTGCCTCAGGGGCCGTTCCACATATGACCCTACGGGTTCGATCACGGACATGTCACCCGAAGTTCAGGGCCTTAGCGCAAGTTGCCGGTATGGCCGAGCGAATAACGGTTGGGGGCAGCGGCCATACCGCGAGGCCGTGCGGCTCGTGACCAACCTTGGTCTTGTGAACGTCGCCCGATCCCTATCGAGGCGATAGACGACGTCGTCCCACCGACTCAACAGCCAGAGACATTTATGTTCAGTGTCGGTCTCCTGCCAGTGCGCTCCAACCATTAGTCGAATTCGCCCAGGCGAGCCGGCCTCAAGATGATTGCCGACCAGCGTAGATAGACCCTCCAGGCTGCGGCGGCAACGAGGTTGATCACGTGCTCGCGATCGCAATTCACACCGCTAATCGGATCGGCAAGCTCGCGGCTGCCGATGAGCTTTAAGCCGCTACATCATCCTCGCTCGCAGGTTGAACAGGATGACGAGCGTCCCTGCGACCATCAGTGTTACGATCAGTGTCGAGAACAGGATCAGCTGAAGGTCGTCGCGTGCCGATTTCCGAAGAGTGATGTGCAGGAAGAAACGGAAGTGAACCACCGTCTGGACAAGTGCCAGCCCGAGCACGATGCCGAGCGTCGTCGCCGAGGCGAAGCTCGGCCAGTACACTGTCGCGAAAGCCGCACCGGTCAGCGCCAGCGCGAGGCCGTATCCGAGCGCGTAGGAGCGGATTTCGTCGCGTTTGCCGACGTTTGGGCCGCTCACAGGATCAGTCCCTGAAGATAAACGACTGAAAAGATCGCGATCCACACGATATCGAGAAAGTGCCAGAACAGGCCAAGCCGCAAGATGTTGATCTTGACGCGAGCATTCAGCCCAAACGTCATCACCTGAACCATCATCACCACTATCCAGATGCTCCCGAAAAAGACGTGAAGCCCGTGCAGTGGCACCAGCGCGAAGAAGGACGAAAGATATCCGCTACGGGTCGGATAGGCGCCATCGCCGAACATCGTCTGAAAATCATGCAGCTCCATGCCGAGAAAAGCGAGTCCGAAAGCAAGCGTCACGCCCATCCAGACGAGTAACTGCCTGCGCGATGCTCCGTGCTTCATCGCGACCGACGCCATGCCAAAGGTGAAGCTGCTCGTGAGCAGCGTCAGAGTTTCGAGGAAGACGGGGAGGATCTGATACTCGCTCGCCGGCGTCGGTCCGCCGACGGTGGCGGGCAACATCACGCCGTAGGTGGCGAACAGCAGCGCGAAGATCACCGCGTCGCTCATCAGGAACACCCAGAAGCCGAACAGCGCGCTGCCCCCCTGCTCGTGCGTCTCGCGGTCGGTATCGCCGAGATTGAGGCCGGCGTGCTTGACCTCGATGGCGCTCATCGAGAAACCTCGGCCAGACCCTGGTTTGCCGATGTCATCTCTACCT
>JBBRKD010000482.1:0-2303 GCA_038218255.1 Hyphomicrobiales bacterium
GACCGCGCTATCGGTCTTGTTGACGTGCTGGCCACCAGCGCCACTCGCGCGCATCGTATCGATGCGGATGTCTTCGGGGCGTAGGTCGATTTCGACGTCCTCGGCTTCGGGGAGCACGGCGACGGTTGCGGCTGACGTGTGGATGCGGCCTTGGGTTTCGGTTGCGGGAACGCGCTGCACGCGGTGGACGCCGGATTCGAATTTCATGCGGGCGAATACGCCTGAGCCAGTGATGGAGGCGACGATTTCGCGATAGCCGCCCAGGTCGTTTTCCGAGACCGAGATGATCTCGGTTTGCCAGCGGTGGAGGTCGGCGAAACGTTTGTACATGGCGAACAGGTCGGCGGCGAACAGGGCTGCTTCGTCGCCACCGGTGCCGGCGCGGACTTCGAGAATTGCGCTCTTGGTGTCGGCTGCATCCTTGGGAAGCAATTCAATCTGGAGCCTGGCTTCGAGGTCTGCGAGGCGCTGGCGGACGTCTGTCAATTCGGCGCGCGCCATCTCCGCCATCTCGCGATCAACGCTCTTGTCGTCTGCCATCGCCGCCAAGTCTTTGGCTTCGCGGTCGGTCGCGTAGAAGGCGTTGATGGCTGCGACGACCGGCGAGAGATCGGAGAATTCCTTGGTCAGCTTGGCATAGGTTTGCTGGCCAGCACCGGCGTTCAGCTCGGACTGGATCGTTTCCCAGCGCTCGACCAGCCGGTTCAGTTTATCGCGTGGCAGTGACATGGCGGTTCGATAGGGCTCCGGCGGTCGTGGGGCTCATTCAAGTCGCCACATATAGGGTGCGGCGGCCACCGCTGTGAACCCCACTTCGTCCCCATCGCGTGCATTCGTCCCTGTGATCGTGTGGGCTGTGGTCGTGCGGATCATGGTCGTTCTTGCTTTTGTCGCAGCGGTCCGTCACGTGTGTTGGCCCCACCCTGGTCTCCTGTGCGCGCCGGTTGCTGGGCGCTTGATATTGGGAGGACGCTGTGGGGGTTTTCGATCTGGCGCTGCAGAACCTGCTGTCGCCCATGGTTTTGTTTTTCGTCTTGGGGTTTGGGGCAGCGTTCGCGCGCTCGGACCTGACCGTCCCGCAGTCAGTTGCAAAACTTCTGGCGATGTATCTGCTGCTCTCGATCGGGTTTCGGGGCGGGGCCGAGGTTGCCCATCACGGGCTGACGGCACAGCTTTTGACGACGATTGCCGCTGGCATCGCGTTGTCGTTTTTCATGCCGTTCATTGCATTCGCAATTCTGCGGGCGGTGACCAAACTCTCGGTCGTCGACGCGGCCGCGGTTGCAGCCCACTACGGGTCGATTTCAGCGGTGACGTTTGCGGCGGTGACCGGCGCGCTAACGCTGCTTGGCACGCCATACGAGGGCTATCTCGTAGCTGTGGCGGCTGCGATGGAAACGCCGGCGATCTTTGCAGCGCTTGCGATCGCACGGCGGGCGGGCAGGGGAGATTCCGAGGGCGACGCCAAGCCCCCTGGCGAGTTTTTGCGCGAAGTTGCGTTGAACGGCTCGATCGTCATCCTGCTCGGGGCGTTCGTGATCGGCGCGTTGACGGGCGCGCGCGGCATGACGCTTCTCAAGCCATTCATCGTCGATCTGTTTCCTGGGTTCTTGTGCCTGTTCCTCCTGGACATGGGGCTTGTGGCAGGGCGCGGCCTTGAGGCCGGACGCCGCTATCTGTCGGCGCCCGTGATCGGATTTGCGCTGGTGATGCCGCTCATCGGGGCAGCGCTTGCGGCCGTCCTCGCGAAAGTCATCGGGTTGTCGCCGGGCGGAACGGCTGTGTTCATGACGCTTGCCGCTTCGGCGTCTTACATTGCGGTGCCAGCCGCCATGCGACTCGCGTTGCCTGACGCCAACCCCACGATCGCGCTCACGCTCTCGCTTGGTGTGACGTTTCCGTTCAATCTCGTGATCGGCATCCCGCTCTACATTTCACTCGCATCGCAGATCGCCCGCTGACAGGATCAAAGGACCGCTTTCATGCAGACGTTTCCCAAGAAGCGCATCGAGATCATCATCGAGCAACCGGTCGTCAAGCGGGTGCTGGCGCGGCTCGATGCGGCGGACGTCACGGGCTATTCGGTTATTCCCGTGGTCGCAGGGCGGGGGCACGAAGGCTCGTGGACCGCGCAAGGCGAAATCGGCGACGCGGGGCAGATGATGGCGATCATTTGCATCGCGGATGCGGCCAAACTCGACGCCGTGCTCGAGACCGTTTTTGCCGTTGTCACGCGCCAGATCGGGTTTGTGTCGGTTTCAGATGTTGCGGTGGTGCGGACGGAACGGTTTTAAAAAAAAGGG
>JBBRKD010000483.1:0-2303 GCA_038218255.1 Hyphomicrobiales bacterium
CCATCGCAATAAACCAATACGAGAGAATGCCGTGGCTCGCACCACTCCCATCGAGCGTTACCGCAACTTCGGCATCATGGCCCACATCGATGCCGGCAAGACGACCACGACCGAACGCATCCTGTTCTACACCGGCGTCAACCACAAGATCGGCGAAGTGCACGAAGGTGCCGCGACGATGGACTGGATGGAGCAGGAGCAGGAACGCGGCATTACGATCACGTCCGCTGCCACGACCGCGTTCTGGTCGGGCATGGACAAGTCGATGCCGCAGCACCGTTTCAACATCATCGACACCCCCGGGCACGTCGACTTCACCATCGAAGTCGAGCGTTCCCTGCGCGTGCTCGACGGTGCGGTGTTCGTGCTGTGTGCGGTCGGCGGCGTGCAGCCGCAGTCCGAAACCGTCTGGCGCCAGGCCAACAAGTATTCCGTGCCGCGGCTTGCGTTCGTCAACAAGATGGACCGCACCGGCGCAGACTTCTTCAAGGTCGTCGAGCAGCTGAAGTCGCGCCTTGGCGCTTACGCCGTGCCGATGCAGGTGCCGATCGGCGCCGAAGAAGGCTTCGAAGGCGTGGTCGACCTGGTCAAGATGAAGGCGATCCACTGGGATACGGCGCTTCAGGGCACCAACTTCGAGTACCGCGAAATTCCGGCCGCCCTTGCGGAAACGTGTGCAGAAGCGCGCGTGTTCATGGTCGAGGCCGCTGCAGAAGCGACCGAAGAGTTGATGGACAAGTACCTCAACGAAGGCGACCTGTCGGAAGCCGACATCATTGAAGGCATCCGCCTGCGCACGTTGCGCGTGGAAGTCATTCCCGTGTTGTGCGGCACCGCGTTCAAGAACAAGGGCGTGCAGGCCATGCTCGACGCGGTGATCCAGTTGCTGCCGTCGCCCGCCGATCGCCCGGCAGTCACCGGCATCGACGACGACGAGAAGGAAGACAGCCGCAAGGCACTGGATTCCGAGCCGTTCTCGGCGCTCGCGTTCAAGATCATGACGGATCCGTTCGTGGGTTCGCTGAAATTTTTCCGCGTCTATTCGGGCACGCTGAAGTCCGGCGATGCGGTTACAACCCGATCAAATCCCGCAAGGAGCGCGTCGGTCGCATCCTGCAGATGCACGCCAACAACCGCGACGAAATCAAGGAAGTCTGGGCGGGCGACATCGCCGCCGCGGTCGGCCTGAAGGACGTCACGACGGGCGATACGTTGTGCGCGCAGGACCACATCATCACGCTGGAGCGCATGATCTTCCCGGAGCCCGTCATCTCGATGGCGGTGGAACCCAAGACCAAGTCCGACCAGGAAAAGATGGGCGTCGCCCTCGGTCGCCTTGCGCAGGAAGACCCGTCGTTCCGCGTGCGCACCGATGAGGAATCCGGCCAGACCATCATTGCGGGAATGGGCGAATTGCACCTGGACATCCTGGTTGACCGCATGCGGCGCGAATTCAATGTCGAAGCCAATGTCGGCAAGCCGCAGGTCGCCTATCGCGAAACCATCCGAAAGGCCGTCAAGGCCGAAGGCAAGTTCGTGCGCCAGTCGGGCGGCAAGGGCCAGTTCGGCCACGTTTGGCTCGAGATCGAGCCGCAGGAGCGCGGCGCCGGTTACACGTTCGAGAATTCGATCGTCGGCGGCACGGTGCCGAAGGAATACATCCCGGCGGTCGACAAGGGCATCCAGGAAGCGGTCGCCAATGGCTTGATGGCGGGTTACCCGATCGTCGACGTCAAGGTGCGCCTGGTTGACGGCTCGTACCATGAAGTCGACTCGTCGGAAATGGCGTTCAAGATCGCAGGCTCCATGGGCTTCAAGGAAGGATTCCATCGCGCCAGCCCGGTGCTGCTCGAGCCGATCATGAAGGTCGAGATCGTGACGCCCGAGGATTACCTGGGCGACGTGATGGGTGACGTCAGTCGTCGTCGCGGCATCCTGCAGGGCCAGGACGACACACCGTCGGGCAAGACCATCAACGCGATGTTGCCGCTGGGCGAGATGTTCGGCTACGCGACCAGCTTGCGCTCGATGTCGCAGGGCCGCGCCACCTTCACGATGGAATTCGATCACTACGCGGAAGCCCCGGCCAACATCGCCGAAACGGTCATGAAGAAAAATTGATCCCGACGCTTCTTTCAAGTCTAACTTTTCAAGGATAAGCAGCCATGGCAAAGGGTAAATTCGAGCGCACCAAGCCGCACGTGAACGTGGGGACGATTGGCCACGTGGATCACGGCAAGACGACGCTGACTGCGGCGCTGACGAAGATTGGAGCCGAACGCTTTGGTGGTGAATTCAAGGCC
>JBBRKD010000484.1:0-2281 GCA_038218255.1 Hyphomicrobiales bacterium
GGGTTGGGGAGACGAATGAGCTGGAGCGCGTTCTGGGACGGCGATACACCCATTTATGTCAACGACCGGCATAAGCAATCACACTATGGCCTTGTCGCGCGCGATATCGTGCAGCTGCTGCCGTCACGACAGGCGCGCGTACTCGATTTTGGCTGCGGCGAGGCCTTGTCGGCTGATGTCGTCGCTGAAGCCTGTCAGGGGCTGACGCTGTGCGATGAGGCGGCCACAATCAGGCAGCGGCTCACGCAGCGTTATGGCGCCACCGGCCCAATCACAGTGGCTTCCCCCGCCGAAGTTTTTTCGATGCCGAATGCATCCTTCGACGTCATTATCGCCAACTCGGTCGTGCAATATCTAAAGTCAGATGAGCTCAATCACCTATTGGCGCAATGGCGGCGGCTGCTCGCCCCGCGCGGAACGCTGATCCTGGGAGACATCATACCGCCAGGCGTCGGCATCCTAACCGATGCCGAAGCGCTGTTGCGATTTGCGCACGCCCATGGGTTTATGCGCGCGGCACTTGTCGGGTTGGTCCGGACCTTCTTTTCGCCCTACCGTAAAATTCGCGCGAGTTTAGGTTTGCTCCACATGAGCGAGGCGCAGGCCCTGCAGACGTTGCGGTTAGCGGGTTTTGAAGGCCAGCGGCTTTCGAAGAACATCGGCCACAATCGGGCGCGGATGACGATCGCGGCGGAAAACCCGGCCCACACGTAAGCAGATATATCTCGCATACCGCCGTCGGCTGCGATGCAATTCAAGACAAGACGCAGCGACCCACCGGACCCCAAAGTCACAAAAAGACTGAGGGCTTGGGAGCTGTGCTCCCAAGCGGGCGTGGGCGGCAGCCCGCTCGCGGCCCCGCCGCAAACCACAACGCCCGCCGACCGCTCAAACGCCGTGCGCGGCGAAGTAGTCGGCGATGAAGCGTTCGTAGATGCGGGTGAGCGTTTCGAGGTCGGAAAGGGGGACGCGCTCGTCAACCTGATGGATCGTGGCGTTGACGAGGCCGAACTCGACGACGGGGCAATGGGCTTGGATGAAGCGGGCATCCGATGTGCCGCCGCCCGTGGTCAGGGCGGGTGTGCGCCCTGTGACGGCGTGGATGGCGCCGGTCAGCGTTGCGACGAGCGGGCCGGGCTTGGTGCGAAACACGCTGCCGGTGCCGGAGAAGGTCACGTCGTAACGGATGGGGCGGTCACCGGCTGCGGCCTCAAGCTGCATGCGCACCCAGTCTTCGATGGCAGCGCGCGTGTGCAGGTCGTTGTAGCGGACGTTGAATGCAGCGCGCGCGCGGGCCGGGATGATGTTGGTCGCGGTGTTGGCGACGTCGATGACGGTGACTTCGAGGTTTGATGGCTCAAAGTGCGCGGTGCCGGAGTCGAGCCGCTGTGTGGCGAGGCGATCGAGCAGCCGCACGAGCTGGGGCACCGGGTTAGAGGCTTTGGCGGGATAGGCCGCGTGCCCTTGCACGCCGTGGACGACGAGGTCGCCGTTGAGCGATCCGCGCCGCCCGATCTTGATTTCGTCGCCGAGCGCGAGCGGATTGGACGGCTCCCCGACGAGGCAGGCATCGAGCGTTTCACCGCGTGCGATAAGCCACTCAAGGACTTTGGCCGTGCCGTTGATCGCTGGGCCTTCTTCATCGCCCGTAATGAGAAACGAGATTGAGCCGGGCCGGTCGGGGTGGCTCGCGATGTGGCGGTTGGCCGCTGCGATGAAGCAGGCGATGGCCCCCTTCATGTCAACGGCCCCGCGCCCGGTGAGGACGCCCTCGCGAATGTCGGCGGCAAACGGGGGAGCTGTCCAGGCGGCTGCATCGCCGACAGGCACGACGTCG
Organism: Hyphomicrobiales bacterium; assembly: GCA_038218255.1. Taxonomy (GTDB): domain Bacteria; phylum Pseudomonadota; class Alphaproteobacteria; order Rhizobiales; family Hyphomicrobiaceae; genus JANXVY01. Next base: position 1,838 of record JBBRKD010000484.1, read on the forward strand.
GTATGGCCAGCAAAGCAGAGGTTGGGGCCTGAGGTGCCGCGCCGCGCATAGATGTTGTCGATGTCGGGCGTGCCCGGCTCGGAAAACGTCATACGATGGCAGGTGAAGCCGGATGGGACCAAGGCCGAGGCCACGACAGCGAGCGCGCCCGCGTCGGTTGGCGTGACGCTGTCGCAGCGGATGAGAGCCTGGGCAAGGGCGATCGGGTCGGTGGCCATCGACATCAAGCGGGCATCCCCTTTGCAGCGCCGATCCTTGCTTCACTCGCTTGCACAAGCGTGATCTTTTGCCAGATTTTGGACGAGAGATTGGTCGTCAGCGTGGTGAGATCACTCACGGCGTCGATCACGGCGGCGTCCGAACTGGACTGGGCGTACAGCGCTGCGATCTTGGCGCTGAGCGAGAGCATTTCCGAACAGTAGTCGAGATAGCGTGTCAGCTCGA
>JBBRKD010000485.1:0-2261 GCA_038218255.1 Hyphomicrobiales bacterium
GCATCAGCGCCGACCCCGAGAGTTTGCCGGTCACTTCCTTGGCCGGGCATCCCATATTAATGTCGATCACGTCAGCGCCCAGGCTCTCCGCGATCCGCGCGCCTTCAGCCATCCAGCGCACTTCGCGCCCGGCAAGTTGAATGACAAACGGCGCGAGTTCTCGACCCTCTGCGCGGCGCAAACAATCGGGCCTCAGCTTGATGAGTTCTTCGCTTGCGATCATCTCGGACACGACGAGGCCCGCGCCCAGCCGGGCCGCCAGCCGACGGAACGGCAAATCGCTCACGCCCGACATGGGGGCCAGCACCACGGGGCGTGTGGCGGGCAAACCGCCTAATTTTAAGGATAGATCGCGGGTCACGCTATGGTTGTTGCTCACAAATTAGGCATTTCCATTTCCTGCCTGTCTGTTGGGCATCCTACGTGCAACATCCTCATTCCGCAAGCGCGAACACAGGAACGAACACCGGCACGAAAACACAGGCACAAACACAGGGATGAACGATTGCGGGCGTGGGAAGGATTAGATAAGCCGAACGCTGCGTCCACATGGTGGCTGGAGTACGAGACCTTTGATCACAACCGCAGCCCTCATCGTTGCCGCCGGCCGCGGCTCCCGAGCGCGCGCTGCCCATGTGACGTCCGGGCACGACACCCTTCCCAAGCAATATGAACCCATCGGCGGCGTGCCCATCCTAAGCCGCACACTGGCCCCGTTCCTCACCCACCCAGCCATCACCCGCGTTCAGGTCGTTATTCACGCCGACGACGGGGAGCTTTACAACGCCGCCATCGGATCAGATGTGCTCGCGCCGCCCGTCACCGGTGGGGCCACACGTCAAGCCTCCGTACGTGCCGGTCTAGACGCGCTGGCCCCGTTCGCGCCCGACCGCGTGCTCATCCACGATGCAGCCCGCCCGTTCGTGACGGCAGCCATCATCGAAGGAGTGCTGGCCGCCCTCGACACCCACGTCGGCGCGATCGCTGCCGAGCCGCTCGCCGATACCCTCAAACGCGCCGGCCAAGATGGCACCATCCATGAGACGATCGCGCGGTCGGGCCTATGGGGTGCACAGACCCCGCAAGGTTTTCACTTTGCAGCCATTCATGACGCCCACCGCAACGCAGCAGCCCAAGGCCTGACAGACTTCACCGACGATGCGTCGATTGCCGAATGGGCGGGCCTCGCCGTGGCACTCGTGCTGGGCTCCAGCGACAACACCAAAATCACCACGTCCGCAGATCTCATCCGGGCCGACCACCTCATGTCACACCCCCTTTTGTCGCGCCCCCTCTTGTCGCGCCCCCTCTTGTCGCGTTCGGGCCTCGGCTTCGATGTCCACGCTTTTGCACCCGGCGACGCCGTGTGGCTCGGCGGCGTCAAAATCCCCCATAGCCACAAGCTCGACGGCCATTCCGACGCCGACGTTGTTCTCCACGCGCTAACCGACGCGCTGCTTGGAACCATCGGCGATGGCGACATCGGCCAGCATTTCCCACCCAGCGACCCGCAATGGAAGGGCGCAGCCTCGATTCTGTTTCTTGAGGACGCGGTGCGCCGCGTGCGGGCCCGCGGTGGTAAAATCGTCAACGCCGACATCACCGTGCTGGCCGAAGCCCCCCGCATCGGGCCCTTCCGACCTCAAATGCAGGCGGTGATCGCAGGCGCGCTGGGCTGCCAGCCCCACGATGTCGGCATCAAGGCAACGACGACGGAAACGCTCGGTTTCGTCGGCCGCCGCGAAGGGATCGCCGCGATGGCAGTCGCAACCGTCGCACTCCCGGCTTGAGCGACCAACACGTCCAGCTCACATCCGGTCTGAGCGACGAGCCCGCGCTTGCCAGCGGAGCGATTATCGCCTAGTCACAACCGCTTGCCGGGCATGTGCGAACCGTGAAAGTTCTTGAGCCCTCGACCACGACCGTTTTGGAGAGCTCCAGATGAGCAAGCATGATGCCCGCGCCGTTGAAACTCAAAAGAAAAAAGCCCGCCGCGCCATCCCGCGTGCCAAGCTGACCCGTGTTCAGGGCAACACGGCCGCCGTCCGCAAGCGCTTGAAGAAAATGTCCGGCCTCGCCCGTGCCGCTGCCGCTCGCGCCGCCGCAAACCCTGCCTGATCCGCTAGGCGGCTCAGCGGGTCAGCAGCGGTTAAACTGACAAACAGGCGCATCCACCGCGAGGGAGCTGCCCGAGATGTCAACACGCCCCGTGTCCGACCCACCGTCTGTTCAATCAGCCGCTAAGTCAGTGTTGTATCCGC
>JBBRKD010000486.1:0-2243 GCA_038218255.1 Hyphomicrobiales bacterium
ATCCGTACAACCGCATCAGGCGCGATTGTCCGATGGCGGCGCAGGCCTGGATCGATGCGAGATCCGTCGGCCGCTCGTTCAACCCGAGCGCCATCAGCCCGGCGCCGACCGCGCCGCTCGAAACAATGATACACTGCACGCCGCGATGCACGAGATCGGCCATCTCATACGTCAGCCGCTTGAACTGCCGGACATCGAGCCCGGTGCCGCCTTCTTCCGTGAGCAGTCCAGTGCCAATCTTGATGACGATGCGATGGGGCCTGGGATCCATGAGCGCCCGAAAGTAACCGCGAATGGAAGAATGTCGAAGGTCGAGAGTCGAGCGTCAAAGGCTGGAATTTTCCGGCTCGACCGCTGCCACAGCACGATGGAACAAACAGCGGTCAGGCGCTTCGGCCGGCTGCACCTCGACTCTCGGCCCCCTGCCTTACTTCGCGCCGAGGGCTTTCTTTGCGTCGCCGAGCAGATCGACCTTCACCCACGTCGTGGCGACTGGAGCCTTGGACGTGCCCTGGTCGATCTTGCCGACGCCGAACTTCACCATGAAATCGGTCGTCACCTGAATGTGCTCCGGGGTGATGTCGTACGTGTACGGCGAATTGCTGAGCGCGTCCTTGAATTCCTCGGCCGTGATCTGGCCTTTGAACATCTGCTCGCGCACGTACTTTTCGGCGACCTCGGGCTTGTCGATGAAGAGCTTGGTGGCCTCGACGAAGCACTTCATCACGCGAGATGCGACATCGCGATTGTTGTACATCTTCTCCGTCATGACGAGCGCGCGCACCGGCTCACCCATCGGCGTGTCGTATGGCTTGAGCATTTCCTTGCCCCAACCCTTCGCGATGGCCTGCGAGCTTTGAGGCTCGCTCTGGCACATGGCGTCGATCTGCTTTTGGAGCAGCGCACCGTTCAAATCGGCGTAGGCGAGATAGATGATCTGCACGTCCTTGTCGCCCTTGTCGGACCAGGTCAGGTTGTGCTTGCTCAATTCCGCGAGCAGCGCGAGTTCCTGCGCCCCGCCGCGTGCGACGCCGACTTTCTTACCCTTGAGATCGGCCACTGTTTTCAAATCCAGATCGCTGCGGCTGACGATGCGGACGCCGCCCTTGGCGAATCCGGCGACGCAAAAGACGGGCACGCCCGCGGCGCGGCCGGCGATGGCGCCATCGGCCGCGCTGGCCGCGATGTCGATTTCGCCGGCGATAATCGCCGGCACGATGTCGACTCCCTTCGCAAACATCCGCTCCTCAATCTTCAAATGATACTTTGGGGCGAGTTCCTTCATGTAGGAAACGGCGCCGTAGTGGGCGAACTTGAGATTACCGAGTCGGACCACATCGGGTTCGACGGCCGAAAGCAAAGGGGAACCCGCGACCGCCAGGCCGGCGAGAAGCAACAGGGCGACAAAGTTTTTCTTCATGGGAAGCAGGAGGAGACCGAGGGTTGGACTGACGCGGAAATAGCTCCGCGCCTTGGATTCGCACCCGAAGGCGGGAGTGGCTGCGTTAGAGATTAGCGTGGACGGATCGTTCAATCCTGGTCTTCGGCCGGACTCCGCCCACAACCGAATTTGACTTCAATCTTAATCCTCCTAGCCTGACTTTGTGAAATATTTCACAAGGGCTCGGACATCCCCGCCGGAGGATACGGCGAAGGACATCAAGGAGATCCTTGCCTTGGTTCAGCCGCAATTGCGCAAGGTCGACGAGGCCATTAAGGTGCAGGCGGGCAAATTTGACGACGCGATTTCCGGCTACGTGGCGTACGCACTCGAGTCGACCGGCAAGCGCCTGCGGCCCGCGCTCGCCCTGCTGGTGGGCGGCGCCACCGGGGGCATCACGCCGCAGCACGTGGACCTGGCCGTGATCGTCGAGATGATCCACCTCGCAACGCTGGTGCACGACGACATCATGGACGGGGCCGACACGCGGCGGGGGCAGCCCACGCCGAATGCGCGCTGGGGCAATGCGATCACGGTGTTGCTGGGCGACTGCCTGTTTGCGCACGCGCTGGACCTCTCCACGAATTTCGAGGAGGCCGACATCAGCCGCCGCATCGCCCGGGCGGCGAACGCCGTTTGCACGGGTGAAATCATTCAGACTCAGCGCCGGTTCGACCTGAATTTGAGTCACGCGGAATATTTCCGGATCATCGAGTTGAAGACGGCGGCGCTGTTTGGTTGCGCAGCGGAATTGGGCGCACGTCTGAGCGGCGGCGATGCCGCGAGGTGCGAAGCGATGAAA
>JBBRKD010000487.1:0-2241 GCA_038218255.1 Hyphomicrobiales bacterium
GACCGCTCCCCGGGCAATGAGGTCGCGCAGCTGGGTCTCGGGATAGGGGCCCTGTTGCTGGCCGTTGGATGCATAAAACCACGATCGGTCCGACATTTTATTTCCTTGAGCCGTGGAGACGGACGAAGCCGGCGGGGAGCCGGCGACGGAACCGCATTGTGTCTGGTGATCCTGACCCCTGTACAGTGACCGACCTCACCAGCCGCAAATGTTTTCCCCTTAAACCTGCAAGTTTTTTGTGCCATTTGCCCAGAAAAATGCCAGATTTGAATTGGCAGCGAACCGCCGGGCGGTTGCCCTGCCGGATACGCAAGCGCGAATACCCGGGGAAACGAAGGCCTGACCATGAAACTCGTCGTCGCGATCATCAAACCGTTCAAGCTTGACGAGGTGCGCCAGGCGCTGACGGCCATCGGGGTTCACGGCATGACCGTGACCGAGGTCAAGGGTTACGGCCGCCAGAAGGGCCACACGGAAATCTATCGCGGCGCCGAATATGTGGTGAATTTCCTGCCCAAGCTCCGAATCGAAATCGCGGTCGCTTCCGACATCGCCGACAAGGCGGTCGCCGTCATCACCTCGAACGCGCGCACGGGCCAGATCGGCGACGGCAAGATCTTCGTGACGCCGATCGATCACGCGCTGCGAATCCGCACCGGCGAGACCGACACCGACGCGCTCTGACACTTCCGTAAATTCCAGTACTTCAGGGGCGCGCCGGCAACGAAGCCTGACGCGCAAGAAACGACAACAGGCCGGGGAAATTCCATGGGGGCACTATCGTATCGTGCAGCGAAGCTGGCTGCGCTCGTCATTGTTGCGGCGAGCGGCGCGCTGGCGACACCGGCCCTCGCCGAAACCTCGACCATCAACTCCGCCGACACCGCATGGATGATGGTGGCCACCGCGTTCGTGCTGATGATGACGATACCGGGTCTGGCGCTGTTTTATTCCGGCATGGTGCGCAAGAAGAACGTGCTGGCGACCATGGCGCAAAGTCTCGCCGCGGTGGCAATCATTTCGATCCTGTGGGTGATGTTCGGCTATTCCCTGGCCTTCGTCGGCGACGGTCCCTGGCTCGGTACGCTCGATCGCGGGCTTCTGATCGGGATGACCATGGACAGCGTCAACCCCGCAGCGAAGACGATTCCGGAAGCACTGTTCATGCTTTACCAGATGACGTTCGCGATCATCACGGTGGCGCTGGTGGCGGGTTCGGTGGCCGACCGGATGCGATTTTCGGCCTATCTGCTGTTCGCGATCGGCTGGTTCATGTTCGTCTATGTGCCGCTCGCGCACTGGGTCTGGGGCGGCGGCTTCCTTGCCACCATGGGCGTACTGGATTTCGCCGGCGGCCTCGTCGTGCATCTTTCCGCCGGGATCGGCGGACTGGTCGCCGCCAAGGTGATGGGCCGTCGCCATGGCTACGGCAGCGAGAACCTTTCACCGTTCGATCTGTCGCTCGCCGTCGTCGGCACCGGTTTGTTGTGGGTCGGCTGGTTCGGCTTCAACGGCGGATCGGCGCTGGCGGCCAATTCGCGCGCGGTGATGGCGATCATCTCGACGCATCTGGCGGCGTGCGCTGGCGCGTTGACCTGGGGCGCGATCGAATGGGCGACGCGGCGCAAGCCGTCGGTGCTCGGCATGATCTCCGGCGCGGTTGCCGGTCTCGGAACGATCACGCCGGCGTCGGGCTTCGTCGCGCCGTGGCACGGCGTCATCATCGGCGTGGTCGCGGGCATCGTATGCTTCTGGGCCTGCACGTGGCTCAAGCATCGCTTCAACTATGACGACTCGCTCGACGTGTTCGGCGTCCACGGCATCGGTGGAATGACCGGCACCCTGCTCGCCGGCGTTTTTGCGGTCAGCGCCATCGGCGGCACCGCCGGCCTGATCGAGGGCCACCCGCAGCAGGTGCTGATCCAGCTCTACGGGATCGCGGTCACCCTGGTCTGGTCCGGCGGCGTCACCTACGTGCTGCTCAAGCTGGTCAGCGTGTTCGTCCCGTTGCGGGTATCCCTTCAGCAGGAGCTGGAAGGCTTGGATATTTCGCAGCACGGCGAAGCGCTGCAATAAAATCCCCATCTAAATACCGTTGGTCTGCCCTAGCGCTGGGCAGGATTATGTCGGGAGTCTGACGTGCTCATGAATTGAGCATACCTGACTATGCTTTGAGCGCGACGGAATGGCGCACATGAGGCTTTTTCGCGCACAGGGCGAAAAGGGCCGGATTCATAACCC
>JBBRKD010000488.1:0-2213 GCA_038218255.1 Hyphomicrobiales bacterium
GTGCCGACCTTTTGCCCTGAGTTTCTCGAGGATGAGCCCTTCGTCTGTCGGGGTCAGCCCCAACATTTGCACAAGATGGCGGACTTTGCGTTCGAGATCGGGCGCGCTTGAGGTTCGGTCGGCAGCGGCCACGACCCGAAACGTCTCAACGCTCGCAGCCAGCACTTGGCCCGACGCATCCAGGATGCGCCCGCGCATGGGAAGGGTCGCGGTATGGCGCGTGCGGTTGTCGTCGGCAAGGCTCGCAAGGCCGTCGCCCTCGAGCACCTGGATCTGATAAAGGCGACCGCCCAGCCCCGCCCATACGGCTGCCTGCCCAAAGCCTAAAAGCAGCGCACGGCGGTTGAACGTCGCGCGCAAGGTGTCGGCGTCGTTCTGGCCGTCGCGCAGCCCTGTGGGGTTGGTCATGACGGCAGCCCCGTTGGGAGCCACGATGTGGCGCGCGCTGCCAGCCAAAGCGTTCCGACAAGGGCTGGATAGAGGACCAGCGCCGTCGTGATCGATGTCGATACGTCCCAGTTGAAATGCATCGTGCCAGCAAACAGCAGCACACTGGCGCTTTGGATTGAAACCACCAAGGCGAGCGTTAACACGACACTTAGACCGTGAACGAGGGCGCGCGACACGAGACCCGAGCGTGCGGAGAACCCATCACACGGCGCGATCAGCAGGCAGGCGACATAGGTGAGGGCCCAGACGCCGAGCGGGCCACCGCCCATCGCATCGACGACGAGGCCGGCAGCGAATGCCACCACGGTCGGCATGCGTTGCCCTTCGACAGCGCCCGCATGAAGGACCAGCAGCGGCAGAAGTGCCCCCCATGCCCCCGACACGGTTCCGCCTGACACGGGACCCGTCACAGCCACGGCGACCATCACGATCAAAAGCCCGAGTTGTAGCCCCAACAGCCGGCCATGGTGCAAGGTCGGGAGCATGGCAGACCTGAGCGAGGCCTCCGTCATTTGATGGTGCCCCCCGGCGGCGGCAGACCGAACAGGCGCCCGAAGGATTGCCGGACCTGTGAGGTTGGCTGTGAGGTCGGCTGTGAGTTTGGCGGCTGTGAGTTTGGCGGCTGGCCGACTGTCGCGGGATCGGCATCGAGAACCCCGACGATGGCAGCGTCATCGGCCCGCGCCACGAGATCAACACGCAGCGTCAACCCGTCGGCGATGACAGCACCGACCGCGAGGCCGCGAGGGAAGACCCCGCCGACGCCGGACGTGATCACGAGATCGCCTGGCGATAGCAGCGCGTTCGGGGCGACCAATTCGAGGCGCGGCGCGCGACCGCCATCGCCAGCAACGACCGCGCGCACTTGGTTAGCGCCGACGAGAACGGGGACCCGGCTTGCGCGGTCCGTCAGCAGTACAACCGTTGCAAAGCGGTCCTGAACATGAGCCGTTCGCCCCAACAGCCCGTCGTCGGCAACGACGGGACGGCCTTCGGCCAGACCCTGCGCTGAGCCAGCACTGATCAGCACGGCCTGCGCCACTGGCCCGACCGACCGCGACACGACGCTTGCCGCCACGAACCGGCTTTGAGCCTGGGAAAAGCGTAACAGGCGGCGAAGGTCACGGTTTTCGCGCTCGACCTTCGCGCGTTCGAACGCGGCAACCGCGTCCATCCGGCCCTGCTCGGCGGCTTGCGAAGAGGCTTGCGACGGCCTGCCGCCCACCAACAGCGTCGTCGCTTTATCGCGGGCCTGGCCAAAGGTTGCGACCCACGGCGCTGCGGCTCCGACAATCGCGCCTCGGAGCTGCGCCAACGCCTGCGGCTCGACACGCTCAATCATAATGAGGGACAGCGCACCAACCACCGCCCAGGCTGCGATGGGCCGCGACCAACGGCCCGTGCGCCGCGTGAGCTTGAAACGGGACGACATCGCCCGGCTATGATCAAACGCCGCCATCGCACTCCACTCACGCACACAGACATTGCCGCCCCGGTCAGCATGGTCTTCCTGCGCGAAAAACTCAACAATCTCAATCGATAGACAGTTAGCGCCGCTCAACGCGTTGCTGCGATCAGGGGCGGATCAGAAGATGCTCGCGGCCCGACAGTTGCTGCAGCACGCGCGCCGATCCACGGACGACACAATGCATGGGGGCATCGGGAATCACGAATTTCACGCCCACCCGCCGCTCAAGCTCGACGTCGATCTTGTCGAGCAACGCGCCGCCGCCGGTGATCCTGACGCCACGCTCGCAGATATC
>JBBRKD010000489.1:0-2211 GCA_038218255.1 Hyphomicrobiales bacterium
AAAGGTCTCGCGGATGTCGCGGGCCGCAGCGACCGGATCGGGATTGCCGTTGGGGCCTTCCGGGTTGACGTAGATCAAGCCCATCTGGACGGCGGCGAGCGGGTTTTCGAGATCGCGTTCGCCGCGATAGCGCTTGTCGCCGAGCCAGGTGTCTTCCGAGCCCCAGTAGATGTCCTCTTGCGGCTCCCAGATGTCCTGGCGGCCGCCGGCGAAGCCGAACGTCTTCAGGCCCATCGAGTCCAGCGCGCAGTTGCCGGCCAGGATCATCAGGTCGGCCCACGAGATGGCGTTGCCGTACTTCTGCTTGATCGGCCAAAGGAGGCGCCGCGCCTTGTCGAGGTTGACGTTGTCAGGCCAGCTATTAAGCGGCGCAAAACGCTGCGTTCCCGACGATGCTCCGCCGCGACCATCCGCGGTGCGATACGTCCCGGCGCTGTGCCAGGCCATGCGAATGAAGAACGGGCCATAGTGGCCATAGTCGGATGGCCACCACGCCTGGCTGTCCGTCATCAGGGCATAGAGATCCGCTTTGAGCGCTGGCAGATCGAGTGTCTTGAAGGCTTCGGCATAGTTGAAGGCGTCTCCCATGGGATCAGACAACGCCGAATTCTGGTGCAGAATGCGCAGGTTGAGCTGATTGGGCCACCATTCGCGGTTGCCGCGCCCCGTATTCGTCGCGTTGGGGCGGGTGCTATGGAGCACCGGGCAGCGTCTATCGTCATCCATGGGCTATTCCATCCACGTTGCAGGAGCATATCAAAGTGTTAATGCGGTGTGAGTACGCAAGGCAAGCGATCAGGTAAAGTTGGTTGTTATGCGGCTATCGATTAGATCGCCTTATGCCACGCGCGCGGACGCCGAAAAAATCCGAGACAACCTGTGGGGGCTTTGACGTTTAAAAAGGGTTCCACGTCCGGGCCGATGTGAAGCGGAGATAGCCGATGTTTGCGCCGACACGCACCCCGATGCCCGAGCGGATCGGCGCGAGCACCATGTCGCCGCCACCCAGCAACGTGAGCCCGACACCGCCAACGACGAAGGCTGATCCATCAAGGCCCGTGAACACGCGATAGAGATCGGACGGGTTGCTCATCTTGTACACGAGGATGAGCGAGCGTGCTCCCGCTGCGCCAAAGTCAAACCCAACGGACGGGCCGTGCCAATAAATGCGCTGCGTGCCGCCCGAGCGCACATAGAGCGTACCCTCGCCGTAGCGCAATCCACCGAGAAACGCTCCGCCGCCTTCCTGGCCGAGGATGTAGGCCGTCGGGCGCCCTGATTTCGAAAACGCATGTTCGATGACAGCAGCAAGTCCCGTTGAGACCGAGCCAAAGAACCCGCGCGTCGCGTCGCGGATTTCATCGATCGTGTAGCCCTCGTTGGCGATCAACACGCTCGGCGGCGGTGCAGCCATGGAGGCCGACGGTCGCGGAATGTTCGGGTTGGCGGGCGGTGGCTGTGCGATCGCGACGGCAGCCGGTGGTGGGAGAGGGATCGGCGGCACGGGGATCGGGGGTAAGCTTGGGACCTGCGTTGTGGTGGTGTTCCAAGGGGCATCAGCCGGTGGCTTTTTCGCCGGCGGTGGGTCGATCTTGGCCGCAACGGGCGCGCGCGGCACGTCGGGTGCTTGGGTCGGCTTGAGCGCCTGAGCCGGGTCAGGAAGCGAGGATGGCGTGATTTCGCCGTCGATCTTGGCGACGAGATAGGCATTCTTGGCCTTCATGACGGCCAGAAGTTCGATGCCAGCCGCCCGCAGTTCTTCGAGCTTGGCGCAATCGACCGGTTTGCCAGGCTCAAGGCTACCGAGCGTATCGACCTTGGCGAGCAGGCCGTTTGCGGTTTCATCGAGATTTGCCGTGCGGGCGTCCTGCAGATACGCCGATGCGGCATCCTCCAAGTCGGCGTCCGCCCATCCCTTCCTGGCGGCCAGCGCCTTGACGCGGGCCTGCATCTTGGGCGCGGCATCTTGATTGTAGGCGCGCAACGCGGCACCCGCCCCGTCGATGGTCTTGGCGAAATCCTCCCCAGTACAGGTGTCGGCCGGGTGCGCTGTGCCTGCAAGCGCGAGCAGCGCAACCCCGATGGCGCAAGCCGTGCCGACGAAGCGATGCGACGAACAACCAGCACGCGTCATTGGGGAACTCCGAGAGAGCTGTGCAAGTCGGTCGGCATATACAGCAAAAGCCGCCGGACAATGCGTCCGGCGGCTCC
>JBBRKD010000490.1:0-2198 GCA_038218255.1 Hyphomicrobiales bacterium
TGGGGCAAAACCCCGGGCAATCTAGGAACGAGTGTCGATCGATCCAGAGTTGCGTTTCCTAACGATGGCGGAATTCCGCGACTGGCGTTTCGTGTCCATGCCGATGCTGCACATGCGTGCCCGGGGTTTTGCCCCAGTTACCGTCGCACTTTGCAATCCGTTGTTTTTGCTAGCACTCCGTTTATATCTGTCTCGCATCGTTACGATGCTAACGAGACATTGTGGCGTACGCGGCCCTGATTGCGCCCTGAAGCCTTTGTGTGTCTCGTAGCCGGGGCGAAACCCCGGGCGGCGGACGATTTTTTGATTTCATCGGCGCGGCGGGTTCTGATTCAACCTGGGTATGGTTGCCCTGGTTGAGATTGATGGCCTGTTGCCGGCCGAGCTGGAGGCTCTGGTGATGAGGCTGCTCGGCGAGGTGGCCGAGCTCAAGCGGGTGGTGGCGGAGCAGCGTGAGGAGATCGCGCGGCTGCAGGGGCTGAAAGGCCGCCCCAACATCAAGCCGAGCGGCATGGACGATGCGACGACGCAAAAGCCGGCGCAGCGCCATGGCAAGCACCGCCAACGCGGCCAGTCGGCACCACGGGTCATCATCGAGGATCGCGTGGTGAAGGCGGCCGCGCCGCCGGGATCGCGCTTCAAGGGCTACGAGACGTTTGTCGTGCAGGATCTGGTGCTGCATGCGAGGGTCATCCGCTATCGCCGCGAACGCTGGGTGACGCCGGACGGGCGGACGGTGCTGGCGCCGCTACCAACCGGTGTCGCCGGACATTTCGGCCCGGAGCTGCGCCGCTTCGTGCTCGCACAGCACCACCATGGGCAGGTGACGGTGGAACGGCTGACCACGCAACTGCGAGCCCTCGGTCTCAGCATCTCCAAGCGGCAGGTGATGCGCCTGCTGATCGACCGCCACGATGGGTTCCTCGCCGAAAGCCGCGACGTGCTGCGGGCGGGATTGCAGAGCGCGTCGTGGGTCACGGTGGACGACACCGGGGCGCGCCATGCCGGCCGCAATGGCTTCTGCACGCAGATCGGCAACGGTGACTTCACCTGGTTCGGCACGCGGGCGAGCAAGAGCCGGCTCAATTTCCTTGACTTGCCGCGCGCCGGCCACACCGACTACGTCGTCAACGACGCGGCGCTGGACGACATGCGCTCCCGCTCGCTCGCCGGCCCGCTGATCAGCCGTTTGGCCGCCGCGCGGCAAACTCACTTCGCCGCCCACGGGGCTTGGCAAGCCCATTTGCAGCACTTGGGCATCAGCGATTTGCAGGTCACGCCCGACCCCGTGTGCATCGCCACCGAAGGCGCGCTGTGGGGTGCTGTGACGGATCGCGGCTTCCTGCGGAATGCGGTCATCGTGAGCGATCGCCGGTCAGTTCGCCGTCGGCCAGCATGGGCTGTGCTGGGTGCACGCCGAACGGCTGGTGCACAAGCTCGACACCTTCACCAACCTCCATCACGCCGCGCAAGAGCACATGCGTGCGCTGATCTGGTGGTTCTACGCCGACCTCAAGGCATATCGTGCTGATCCGAGCCCGCGCCGCCGCGGCGAGATGTGGGCCCGCTTCGATCGCATCTTCGCCCGCCGCACCGGCTTCGCCATCCTCGATCGCCTCCTCGCACGGCTGCATGCCAACAAGCCCGAACTGCTGATGGTGCTCGACCGGCCGGAGAGTCCGCTGCACACCAACGGCGCAGAGCGCGACATCCGCTGCCAGGTCATCAAGCGCAAGATCAGCGGCGGTACCCACAGCGACGCCGGCCGCGATTGCCGCGATGCGTTCCTCGGTCTGATGCACACCTGCGCCAAGCTCGGCATCGGCTTCTGGGAGTATCTCGCCGACCGCCTCGGCGTCGCCGGCCAACTCCCGGTGCCCCAACGCGCCAATCTCATCCGCTGCCGCGGCCAGCCAGCCTGACGCCTCCCGCCCGGGGTTTTGCCCCGGCTACCTGCGTCAGCAGCAAGGCTGTTCAACGCTGTGAGATAGCGACGAGATTGGCGAGATTTTGGATGCCTGCGAGCGCGGCGCGGTAGCGGTCCTGACTCAGCGTGCCGATCCGATTTGCCTTGAGGATGTTGAAGGCAAAGCTGCGCAGCCGGGCGAAGACACCGGGGTTCATTCGGATACGCGAGCGATCTTCGGCGAAGGTCAGGTCGCGGCTGTAGTGCGAGGTGGTCTCGATCGCCCAGTGGG
>JBBRKD010000491.1:0-2193 GCA_038218255.1 Hyphomicrobiales bacterium
CAGCGGCTCGAAGCGTCCCGAAAATGCCATGAAACCGGCAATGTCGGCCGCCGAACTGCCGCGCAGCCGGGCCAGCGTCACATGGGGCACGAACTTGCGCCCTTCAGGCTCCAGCCTGAGCTGTTGCAGCACCCGCTCCTGAGCGGCCTGCAGCCTTTGCAGGTTCGCATTGTTCTCCACCCCGGCATACAGCGCCCGCGGCTTGTCGCCACCGAAGGCCCCCAGCTGGTTCAGCTTGATTTTGAACGCTTCGCTATGGGCCAGCCGGTCAAGACCATCGGTGACCTCGTCGGCCACCGTCTGGTCGACATCGCCGATGAAGCGCAGGGTGATGTGGTAATTTTCGGGGTCGATCCAGCGCGCGCCATAGAGCCCGCCGCGCTTGAGCGAAAGGGCAAATCCCACGGCTGCCGGGATTTCAAGACCGGTGAAGAGTCTGGGCAAGTGACCCCCTCCTCCTGCTCAGGACGTTACGATTCGCCGATGGCGACCAAATGAGCCTAACACAAACTGAATCGACCGCCAGAGGCCTTGGCGGCATCGGGCGCGATGGGGCGGACAGGGGGCCGGGCCGCCATCTTGTATTCACGACGACAGGCGGCCATATTGTTGAACAAAGCGGCCTCTATGTTTCTGAGTGCCAGAAGCGCCGCTCAGGGAAAGGAATACGCCATGGCCGAATTCGACCGACCGACAATAGCCGCCGGGGCCGGCTCCGCTGCGGTACTGGATCAGGGACTGCGCGGCTATATGCTGCGCGTCTATAACTACATGGCCATCGGGCTGGTGGTGACCGGCCTGGTGTCATACTTCGCTTTCACCGCCGCGTTCGACGCGTCGGGAGGCCTGACTGCCTTCGGCAGCGCCATCTATCTGAGCCCGCTCAAGTGGCTGGTCATGCTGGCGCCGCTTGGCTTCGTGCTGGCGCTGAGCTTTGGCATCCAGAAAATGAGCGCCGGCGCGGCGCAACTCACTTTCTGGGCCTTCGCCGCGGTGATGGGGCTGTCGCTGTCCTCGATCTTTGCGGTCTATACCGGAACCTCGATCGCCAGGGTGTTCTTCATCACTGCCGGTACCTTCGGCGCGATGAGCCTTTACGGCTACACCACCAAGCGCGACCTCACCGCGATCGGATCGTTCCTGTTTATGGGCCTGATCGGGCTGATCATCGCCTCGGTGGTCAACATCTTCCTGCATTCGAGCGCGCTGGCCTTCGGCATTTCGCTGGTCGGCGTCGGGGTCTTCGTCGGCCTCACCGCTTGGGACACCCAGAAGATCAAGATCATGTACCAGGAAGCGGACGACGCCGAGATCATGGGCAAGAAGGCCATCATGGGTGCGCTATCGCTCTATCTCGACTTCATCAACCTCTTCCTGATGCTGCTCCGCCTGATGGGCAATTCCAGAAACTGAACTTGCTCCCTTTTGGGCAAAACGCTTGAGACGACAAGGGCCGCGGTCTACAACGACCGCGGCCCAATCGTTTTGGAAAGTCCTGCCGTCGTGACCGTCGCCAATCTGGCCATCCGCGATTTTGCCTGGGGCGACGTGCCCGCAATTACCGCGATCTATGGCCACTATGTCCAACATTCGGTGGTGACCTTTGACACCGAGTGCCCCTCCGAAACGGCGATGGCGGAAAAGTTCGGACACATGGCCGAGCTTGGCCATCCCGCCATCGTCGCCGAAAGCGACGGCCGCACTGTGGGTTTCGCCTACGCCTCGACGTTTCGGGCGCGGCCGGCCTACCGGTTTACCTGCGAGGATACCCTCTACCTTGCCCCCGACGCGATCGGCCAGGGTATCGGCACGGCGCTGCTCAAGGACGTCATCGTCCGCTCCAAAAGCTTCGGCTTTCGCCAGATGGTGGCCGTGATCGCCGCCGGGACCGAAGCCTCGATTAAACTTCACGAGCGGCAGGGCTTTGCCATCCTGGGTAATTTTCCTGATCTGGGCTTCAAGTTCGACCGCTGGATCGGCATCGTCCACATGCAGCGGACGCTCTGAAGCCGCACGCGCCCGCCTCGCCTGCGTCGATTGCGCCGGCTACCGCACCAGGCTCAACTGCGGCTCCAACACCTGCAGCACCGCTTCGAGCCGGTGACCGCGCTTGAGGATGCGGCCCTCCTGGCTCATCACCAGATATTGTCCCTGTCGATCGCGGAGCCTTGGATTCTTCTCGATCACGTAGAG
>JBBRKD010000492.1:0-2188 GCA_038218255.1 Hyphomicrobiales bacterium
GGGATTCAAAATTCCGTCACAAATCCGCTTGTACTTTTGACCGCGCGGTTGAAGAATTCGACGTGGTGACCGGCGCGGAGCAGCGCGAGAAATTCAAGATCCTGCGGGCTGACCTGCTTTTCAGCGATCCGGGTATCGCGGAACAGGCCCGCAGCTTCGAAATCGGCAAGCGTCATCGTCACCGACGATGGCTTGCGCACAGTGATCGAGACGGTTTCGTCGGGCACGACCGGCGGCACGACAATCTGTACGCGCTCACCCGTCGGGAAGATTGTCGAGACGATGGGGTTTTCGCGGGTGACGTCCTGGCTGGTGAACGCGGCGGCGGCGGTCGCCAATGCCATCAGCGTCTTGAAATCGAGCGACGGCTCGCTTTCCCACGTCCAGCATCCGCGCCGTTCGATGCCGACCTCTTGCGGCACGTTGATGACGAGTTCGGTGACGCTCGCGTCGTCGAGATATTTGCGTAGCGGTGCCGTCACGCTGTCGAGAACCGCCGTGTTCTTGCCCGGCGCAGCCATTACTTCAGCGCAAGGCCATAGACAGTGGAGAAGTCGAAATCCTGCGCGACGGTAATCCCGACATCCTCGCCCTGATTTTTGCGCAGCACCGGCCTGATTTGCGAATTCTGCTGCAAGATCGTCGAAGCGGCATCGGAGGGGACGCGGGTCGTGTTCGGCGCAGTGTTACCGATCGCTTGCGAGCCGACCGTTGCGGCATCTTCGACGAGGCTGAACAGCAGCGCCGTGCCGAACCGCTGCCAGAAGAAGTTATCGACCCGGCCATCCACCCCGCTGCGCCCGAGTGCATCGGTTGCCGGCGATCCGACATCGATGGCGATCCCGCGCGGCGTCACGGCGCGGGTCCACAGCACGAACAGCCGGTATTGGCCGCGATTGAGGCCGCCCTGATACTCGCCGACGATCTTGGTGCCTTTTTCCATAAGGACGACGCGGCCATTGTCCGAATAGACATTGCGCGGGACGATGCAGCGCACATAGCCAGGCTGGCTTGAGTCCATGGCCGATTGCAGCACGCACGGGATGAAGCTCCCTGCCGCGATCAAGAAATTACGGTCGGGCAGCGGGCGAGCCTGGGTTTGCCCGATCACCGAACCGCGCCGCAGCGTATCGAGCGTGGTCGGCTCGCGCGTGGCAGGAGTCGCAGCGCGGGTCGCCCCGGATGCGTCGCCATAAAGCTGGCTGGCGATGCCGTTTCCGCGCTCGCCGCCATAGGCAATCAGCGACGACCGGCGCGCCGCTTCTCGCAGCACTTCGGCTTGTGAGGGTTGGCGGGGTTGCGGCGCGCCAGAAGGCGGCGGTGCCGTCGTGCCTTGCGGGCCGATCGCAGGGACCGTTGGCCCACCCAGCGGTATCGGGGCATTGGGATCGGTCGCTGCACCCGCGAGCGTGGGCGCGATCACGGTGTTCGGATCATATTTCGCGGGTTCGAGCGCGGGCTTAGGCTTGACCGGCGGCAGGTCCGCATTGCCGGTGAGGCCGGTTCCAAGCGCCAGCACCGTGAACATCACCGCACCAGCGGCAGCGGCAAAGCCGATCATCTTCTTGGGGTCCATCGATGTGCCGGGCATCGACGGCATCTTGCTGGCGCGTTCGGTGGCAGGGGCGCGATCAATTTCGTCGGGATCGGGCGTCTGATCGACGGCTGGACGGGGTGGCGGGACGGGCTCGGCCATTATTTTCTCTCCCCGTCATCGGGACTTGAGGTGCGTTCGACGATGCTCGACGCGGTGCCCGTCTTGGGATCACGCCCGTAGAAATCCCTGACTTCGTTGAAGACGCACAGCACTTCCTTGCCGCGCCTCAGACGAAGCTGGGCGAACACGCCGTGGATCACGACGAATTCATCGCGGACATCGAACGGGACGATGCTCTCGCTGCCATCGGGATTGATCGCGAAGAATGCGGGCAGTTCGCGCTGGTTGGGGAAGCGCAACGCGGTGAACTGGCCGTTGTCCGTGATTTCGGAAGGCTGGATCGCAGACGAGCCCTGCACACTGTACGCGAGGTTCCGCTTGCCTTCGAGAACGGCCAGATCGAGCGCGGAGCGGATAGCGCCCGATTGCAGCGCAACCGCCTGGGCATAGGCGGCTTGCGTTGCGGCTGCCTGTGCAGCAGCCGCTTCCTCCCGCGGATAGCGGAAGACGACCTTGAAAAAGGTGTCGACC
>JBBRKD010000493.1:0-2166 GCA_038218255.1 Hyphomicrobiales bacterium
CCCCGCAGCTTTCCAGCTCGGAGCGATAAAACGGGGGATGCGGGTGGAGTCCAAAGCCGGGTTGAAAGCACGTCTTACCCAGGTCATCGCGGAGCGATGCGTTGCATCGACCGGCCTCACCATTTCAAAAATTCGGGGATCCGGGCCGGTGCCGAATAACCCTCGCGGACCATCCAGCAACACCCCACCCGCCATCTAACGAAGCGACCGTCTGCCGTCCGGTTGATCCGCGCCGAACGTGTTTCACTGACGCGAAACCTGCACACGATCCGGGCCAGCTGATGGGTTCCCGGATACCGCGTTAGAACCCTTATTCCCCCGACAAACCCAGCTCGCGAACCGGTCCCCCATGGGAAAAAGGTAACCCAACCTTACGCCCGCTTTTCATACCGGGGATAACTTTGCGCCGCCCCTACTCGTCGTCGGCCTCGCTTTTGAGTCCCTTGAGTTTGGCAAACACGCGCGCCTGCTCTTCGGCTTCGGTCTCAGCCCTCGGCTCAGCGGCAGCCTTTGGCTGAATGATCGACGCGGTTGGACGTGGCGTGTCGAGCCCGCCCGCCGTTTCAGACGTCGGCAACAACGTGCCGCCAGCTTCTGCGGTCGGACCGGCTGCCTTTTCGACGCGCTTGGCACCCTTCTTCACTTCGCCATCGAGATCGATCTGCGAGCACAGCCCCAACGCCACCGGGTCCTGCGGCGTCAAGCTCGCCGAGTTCCAATGCGTGCGATTGCGGATTTGCGCGATTGTCGGCTTCGTCGTGCCGACCAGCCGCATGATCTGGCTGTCTTTCAGTTCGGGATGATTACGGATGATCCACAGCACCGCATTCGGCCGGTCGTGGCGGCGCGACACGGGCGTGTACTTCGGCCCGCGCTTGGCCGTTGACGGCGTGATCGCAACCTTCAACGGCGCGATTTCCAGCACGTGCGTGCCGTCTTTTTCCGCGCGCGTGATTTCGTCCGCCGTCAGCTGCCCCGCCATCACCGGATCGCGACCCTGGATGCCCTGGGCCACGTCGCCGTCCGCGATGCCCTTCACTTCGAGCACGTGCAGACCGCAGAACACAGCCACTTGATCAAACGTCAGCGCGGTGTTTTCCACCAGCCAAACGGCGGTAGCTTTGGGCATCAACGGCAAGCGTTCGCTCATGGCGCAGGCTCCGGACAAAGGCTCGCATCCTTGATCTGACAGCCTTTCCAGGCCTCAAACCGGTCGCAAGCACGCTTTTGGGGATGAACTCGTTTACCGCACGAAGCGGGTGCGTGCAACCGCTGTGATCGTACTGTCACCGTATTGACCATAGGCTGCAAAAAAGTCCGGGCTTTCCAGCCGTGTTCGGTCGCATTAAACACTAGCGCATGTCCATGGAAGACGGCCTTTTTGGAGTTCCAGCCCCGATGTATCCTGCACAGCCGCTCGGCCACTTTTTCGAAGACTTGACCGTCGGTCAGGAGGCGAGCCGCTCCAATCTCGTGACTGAAGCCGTCATCGTGGCCTTCGCCGACGTGTCGGGCGACAAAAACCCCGTCCATCTCGACGCAGCCTACGCCGCTGGTACCCTGTTCAAGGAACGCATCGCCCACGGCATGCTCTCGGCAGCCTACATTTCGGCCGTCGTCGGGATGGATCTCCCAGGCCCCGGTGCGATTTACATCTCCCAATCGCTCGCCTTCAAGGCCCCGGTCAGAATCGGCGACACCGTCGTCACGACGGCCAAGATCATCGAGCTGCTCCCCAAGCGACGCGCGAAGTTTGCAACCGTCTGCACTGTCGGTGGCAAAGTCGTCGTCGAGGGCGAGGCGGTAATGATGGTGCCAGGTCGGCCAGCCTGATGCGCGTTCTGACCAGAAGCGATGACGCGACGGCGACCAAAGGTGGCGTTGTCGCCATCGGCAATTTCGACGGTGTCCACCGCGGCCATCAGGCACTCATCGGCCGCGCGATCCAGGCCGCGCGAGAGCTCGGCCGTCCAGCCGGCGCGCTCGTATTTGAACCCCACCCGCGTGAGTTCTTCGTGCCGGGAGAAGCCCACTTCCGGCTGACCCCGCTCGCTGAAAAGCAGCGCATTTTCGGAGCCCTCGGCCTCGATTTCGTGCGGGTCGTCACCTTTGACAAGGCCCTGTCCGAACTCTCGCCAGACGCCTTCATTGAGCGCATTCTCATCG
>JBBRKD010000494.1:0-2152 GCA_038218255.1 Hyphomicrobiales bacterium
CCTTTGGGCTGGCCGGTGGTGCCGGATGTGTAGAGCACGTAGGCCGGGTCGGTCGCGAGCATGGGAGCGCAGGGCGCGCGGCGGCCCTCGGCCTTGGCTTTGAGAGTGGCGCTCGTCCAGTCGATGTCGCGGTCAGGCGTCATGTCGGCGCGCAGCATGGGGCGCTGGAGGATGAGGCAGTGGGCGGGCTTGTGAGTTGCGAGCCGGATCGCCTCATCGAGCAGCGGCTTGTAGGCGATGGTGCGCGCGCCCTCAATGCCGCACGAACCAGCGAGGATGGCGGTCGGCGTGCAGTCGCCGATGCGGGCGGCGAGTTCAGGGGCTGCAAACCCGCCGAACACGACCGAATGGACCGCGCCGATGCGCGCACACGCGAGCATGCCGATCACGGCTTCCGGCACGGCTGGCATATAGATGATGACGCGGTCGCCAGCTTTCACGCCAAGATCTTCGGCGAGAACGGCTGCGAGTGCTGCGACCTCGTCGGTCAGCTCGGCATAGGTGAATACGCGGCTTTTGTGGGTGACGGGGCTGTCATAGATCAGAGCTGCCTGCGGGCCGCGGCCCGCCTCGACGTGGCGGTCAAGGCAATTGTAGGCGGTGTTGGTGACGCCGCCGGTAAACCAACGGCCATACTGACCCGCATAGGGGTCAAACACTTTGTCCCAGACCTTGTACCAGGCGATGTCGCGGGCGGCGGCCTCCCAGAACGCTTTGGGTTTGTCGCGCGCAAAATCGTACGCGGCCCGATACCGGCTGCCAGCCCCACCAACCATGCGTTCTCTCCCATCGCGACTCTGGCAGCTCTGCGGCAGCCTGCCAGCGTTTTCGCAGGAGATGGGGGCTGCGCGCAAGACGGCGATATCGCGGCTGCGCTGCACGGCAATGTTTATCCGACGCAGCGGGGAAGCCCGCGCGCCGCTTTGTCAGCAACGATCGTTCGAACGCAAAAAAGCGAGGCAATGGCCTCAGGTCGCCAAAACGTGGGCGGCCAACATCAACATCATCAGAAAAAGCCAAAGTCCGGTCATTTCAAGGTGTGCTTGGGTCATGATCGTCTCCTTCGCGGTGTCTGCGTAGACGGGTCTCGACGGAACAAGTGTATGTTAAATTCATTGCAAATGAAAGTCCCGTCAAGCGGCAGCAACGGGACGCAAGTTGACCGTCGTGTTGTCGGGGCGGTTTGGTTCGCGGCGCTGCTGCTCGCGGCGCTTTCGTTCGCGGCGGTGCCGCGAGCGGGCTTATGCCCGCGCCCGCTTGGGCGCGCAGCTCCTAAACCCCCAGTTTTTTTAGACTTTTGGTGGATGGCAGCGTGCGATTGCGTCTGAGCCCGGCAGGACGAATTGTCGATTGCTGGAGGGGGGCTGGGCGTTTAGCGTGCGGCAACCCCATCTTTTAACCCGAACGGCCAGCCCCGCATGTACGTGAACGCTTACGATCAGGACCTCGGCAAGACGCCCGCCAACTATCAGCCGCTGACGCCGCTTACGCTGCTTGAGCGGGCCGCCAAGGTTTATCCCGACCACATCGCCGTGATCCACGGCACGCAGAAGATGTCGTACGCGACGCTGTATGCCCGGGCGCGCAAGCTCGCGTCTGCGTTGGCGTGCCGGTTTATCGGGGTCGGCGATACGGTGTCGGTGATGCTGTCGAACACGCCGTCGATGCTGGAAGCGCACTACGGCGTGCCGATGACGGGCGGCGTGCTGCATTCGCTGAACACGCGGCTCGATGCGGCGATCGTCGCGTTCCAGCTCGATCATGCGAACACCAAGGTTCTTATCGTGGACCGGGAGTTTTCGGGCGTCGTGGCGGAGGCCCTGAAGCTTGCCAAAGTGCGCCCGCTGGTCATCGACTACGACGATACGGAGTTTCCCCAGACCGGCGCGCGGATTGGAACGCTTGATTACGAGAAGTTCGTCGAGGGCGGGGACGTGGCGTTCCGCTGGCGGATGCCCGACGACGAGTGGGATGCGATCTCGCTGAACTACACATCGGGCACCACCGGCAACCCCAAGGGCGTGGTCTATCACCACCGGGGCGCAGCGCTCATGTGCTATGCGAACACGCTGGAAACCGGCATGGGGCTGCACCCCGTGTACCTGTGGACGCTGCCGATGTTTCACTGCAACGGCTGGTGCTTCCCGTGGTC
>JBBRKD010000495.1:0-2145 GCA_038218255.1 Hyphomicrobiales bacterium
GGCGCGGCCGCGAGAATGAAATCGACATCACGCCTTGTGTTCTCGATATTCTCGACGACATCGCCATCCGTTTTGACATACAGCGCATTGAACAATTTGCGCCACCATTCGGGCGGCAGATGTTGTTCCAGATCGGCGACCGGGCCGAGGCACGAGCGGGGCGAGGGACGTTTGGGCCGCTTGGGCTTGAGAACTGGAACTTGAGCCATGATCTACGACGCGCTCCCTATCGGGCTCGCAGTCGTCCGGCGCAGTTGCGCCCCCGCATCGATCCCAGCCCCATGTGTCTATGAAGCAATTGGGTCATTTCAAGTCACAAGTTGCTGCATCCACCGATCAATTGATTTTCCGGCAGCCTGGGCCAGGGCGTTTAGCCCATGTGCTGCAAAACAGACACGAAAAACCCGTCCGTGCCGTGGCTGAGCGGGGTGAGCAACAGCCCGCCCGCCTCACCGTCGGCCGAGACCGGCGGGTCGCCCGGCAGCGTCGCCAGCCAAGCTTCCGTGAACGGAACCTGAGTATAGGCTGCGTGAGCGGCGAGGAACCCTGCAACCTGATCGCCGTTTTCTTCAGGCAGCACCGAACACGTCACATAGACCAGCCGACCGCCAGGCTTCACGAGGCTGGCAGCGGTCGCAAGCACCTGCGCCTGTTCGGCTTGTCGAGCTTCCAGATGGGGCGGCTTCATCCGCCATTTGGCATCTGGCCGCCGTCGCCATGTGCCTGATCCGGTACACGGCGCATCTACGAACACCACATCGAAAATCGGCCCGAGCGCCTTGAGAGCTGCCGCATCGCCACCGTCGATCACGTCGACAGAGGTTGCCCCCGCCCGTGTGAGGCGCTCAAAGATCGGGCGGAGTTGCTTTTTGTCTGAATCAAACGCCACGAGCCGACCGGTGTTTCCCATGCTGGCGGCCAGCGCGAGCGTCTTGCCGCCAGCCCCCGCACACAGGTCAAGCACGGTCATGCCGGGCTGCGCTCCAGCCAATGCGGCGGCGATCTGGCTGCCCTCATCCTGGACTTCAAACCACCCCTTGCCGTGGGAGGCTTCGGATTCGAGATGGGGCTGCCGCGCCTGACTGCCGGGCGCTGGAACCCGCGCTCCGATCGGCGAGTGCACAGTTGCTGCCGCGCCGAACGGGGCTAACGCCGCCAGAACATCATCGCGGTTGGATTTCAAGGTGTTGACACGGATATCGACCGGCGCGCGCCGCCCCATCGCCCGGGTTTCTGCGATGGCGCGCTCACCGAACGCGCGCTGGAGCGAGGGATAGAGCCATTGCGGGAAGTTGCCCCGCACCCAGGGTGCCGCGCCCTCGGTATCGGCATTTTCCAGGCGACGGGCCTCCTCTGCCGTGAGCGGGCCTGGCGCATGCTGTCCCCCGTCGCACAAGGCTGCGATGTCGGAGATGAAAATCCCCTGTTCGCGCAATCCGCCAAGCACGAGCGCGCGTGGTGCATCGCTGCCCATGAAGTGCGTCGACGAGCCTCGCGAGCGTAACGCGTCATAGACCAGAGTGCCGATCGCGGAGCGATCACCCGAGCCCGCAAAGCGATGGTTGCGCCCCCATTCGGTCAGCGCGGTCGCAGCCGGACGGTGATGCGTCGTGATGTCGGCGACAATATCAATGGCAGCCTGCAGACGGGCAGCGGGTCTCATGGAGGGCCTTGTATGGTCTCCAGGTCCCGCGAGCGCGATCCAAAGAGAGAGAAAGAGAGAAAGTGAGCGGAAACACGTCGCGTGGTTTGAAAAAACATGGAGCTGAATGCGTCTTCGGCCTGCAGTGCCACGCGCAGATGCGAGGCACGCATCTATCGTCCGCGCAGGCGTCGGAGCCAGACGGTGCGCTTGAACTAACCCATCATCCGCACAGCCAGCAGCACCCACATGGCAAACATCGCCGCAACGCCAACGATATAGGCGAGCCCGCGCCAGGCAACCACGTTGGAGCCAAGGTGAACACCGATCTGGATGGCGCGCGCAATGACGAACAGCCACGCGAATGCCACCAGCACGGGGTCAACAACTTTGAGCGCGAGTGCCGTGGCGATCGCAGCAAAAAACAACACCGGCATTTCGAACTGGTTCTTGAAGCAGTTGGCGGCTTTCGTCGCCTGCTCGTCCCAGTCCTCGGGGCGGTT
>JBBRKD010000496.1:0-2124 GCA_038218255.1 Hyphomicrobiales bacterium
CAGCCGCCGATTTCCGCAGTCCCCGCCTGTTCGTCGATGCGCCGCTTTCGGCCGACGCCACGCTGGCGCTGGACCGCAACCAGAGCAACTATCTCGGCAATGTGCTGCGGCTCGAAGCCGGCGCCTCGGTGCTGGTGTTCAACGGCCGCGACGGCGAGTGGCAGGCGGCGATCGCCGGCGGCAAGCGCCCGGACCGCCTGGTGCTGCTGGCCCGCACCCGGCCGCAGGACGCCCTGCCCGACGTCACCTACGTGTTCGCGCCGCTGAAGCACGCCCGGCTCGATTACATGGTGCAGAAGGTAACCGAGATGGGCGTGCGGCGGCTGCGGCCCGTGATCACGCGGCGGACGATTGCCGAGCGGGTCAATCTCGATCGCATGCGGGCCAATGCGATCGAGGCCGCCGAACAGTGCGGGATTTTGCACGTGCCAGAGGTCGCAGCGCCGGTGAAGCTTGAGGCTGTTGTTGGGGGATGGGACGCAGAGCGGCGGCTGGTCTTTTGCGACGAGGGGGCGGAGGGCGTGGACGCTGTGGCGCAGTTTGCAGGGCTCGCGCGCGGGCCGGTTGCTGTGCTGATCGGACCGGAGGGTGGGTTTGATCCTGCTGAACGTGCGATGTTGCGCGGGCTGCCGTTTGCCGTGCCGGTGTCGCTTGGGCCGCGCATCATGCGCGCGGATACGGCCGCGGTGGCAGCGCTCGCGCTGGTGAATGCGGTGGTTGGACGGGGGTGGTGAAGGGGCGGGTATGGGGCGCGCCGCATCGGACGCTCGAAACTTGCCCTATTCGTGCAGGTCTCCGTTAGTTGGTCGGTTGTCTGTAATTTGAACCGTGCTTGGGTCCCAGCCAACGCCAGGATGACGTTTGTTGGGGATGGTGTGCCGTCGTCTGCGACCCGGCGGTGGTCCGCGGCCCCGCGGGAGCGCCTTCAGCGCGCGAGGCCAAAACAGCCAGCTTCACGGGCGGCGGCGGGTGTGGCAAGGATAGCGGATGAAACCAACATCACACGATTTCAAAGACAACGCGCGCGTTGCGCTTGGCGATGCGCAGTTGCAGCGTGCGCTGTCAGGGCTGCCGGGCAGTCTCGTGGCGCAGCGGACAGCGGCCAAAGCTGGGTTGCCTGAGTTTGAGGCGCTTCGCAACGTCGGCCGCGACGTGAAGAACCACATGCTCGCAAACATGGATTTGTATCTGGAGCGGTATGAGGCCAAGGCGACGGCGAACGGCGCGGTCGTGCACTGGGCGGAGACGGCCAGCGACGCGCGCGAGATCATCGCCAAGATCTGCCGCGACGTGGACGCCAAGCTCATCACCAAGGGCAAGTCCATGGTGTCAGAGGAGATCGGGCTGAACGCCCATCTCGAAGGCGAAGGCTTCCGGGTCGTCGAGACCGACCTTGGCGAATATCTGGTGCAGATCAGGAACGAGCCGCCAAGCCATATCATTGTGCCAGCTCTCCATCTGACGCCGGACCAAGTGGAGGCCGAGTTTCGCCAAAAGCACACGCATCTGCCGGTTGATCGGCTGTTGCCGGACCCTGCCGCGATGGTCGCCGAAGCGCGCGGCGTGATGCGGGAAAACTATATCAAGGCCGATGTCGGGATCACGGGCGCAAACTTCCTGATCGCTGAAACCGGATCAAGCGTGATCGTGACGAACGAGGGCAACGGCGATCTCACGCAGTCGCTGGCCAAGGTGCATATCGTCATCACGTCGATTGAAAAAGTGATGGCGACGCTGGAAGACGTGGCGACAGTATTGCGGCTGTTGGCACGTTCGGCGACCGGGCAGGACATTTCCAACTACGTGACGTTCTCGACCGGACCGAGACGCCCGCAAGACCCTGACGGGCCAGACGCCTATCACGTGGTGATCCTCGACAATGGGCGGGCGGAACTGCTCGGCACCGAGTTTCGCGACGTGCTGCGCTGCATCCGGTGTGGGGCGTGCATGAACCATTGCCCGGTCTACAATGCGGTTGGCGGGCATGCGTACGGCTGGGTGTATCCAGGCCCGATCGGTGCTGTTTTGACGCCAGCGCAACTTGGCGTGAAGGCTGCCGGTCATCTGCCAAACGCGTCCACGTTCTGCGGCGCGTGCGAAGCGGTGTGCCCGGTGAAAATTCCC